>JBKEAL010000217.1:0-7143 GCA_047972195.1 Parachlamydiaceae bacterium | reverse complement strand
ATACACAAATTTCAAGAAAAAGAACATGGACGGTATCAAAAACTGTTCCACCGATTATCGAGGGAAGGGCAGAAACCGCATACGCTCTTTATCACCTGTTCCGATTCCAGAGTATTGGCAGAACTGATCACCCAAAGTCAACCGGGAGATCTCTTTGTCGTCAAAAACGTGGGCAACATTGTGCCTTGGAGCGGTTGCGACTCTCCAAACTCCACAGCAGCTGCCATCGAGTTTGCGGTCCAATCTTTAGGCGTCAGCGATGTGGTCATTTGCGGCCATTCCCACTGCGGAGCTATGCACGCCCTTTTAGAGGGAGTGCCAGACCACAACCTCATGCCCAACCTCGACAACTGGATTGAAATTGCGGCGCCTGTGCGCCATTTGATTGAGAATAACTATGCGCATTTAAATGATAACTCATCGAGAACTGCGGCCGCAGCTGAAGAAAACGTCTTATTTGGACTTGAAAACTTACACACCTACCCTTGCGTAACTGAAAAGCTTGCCAAAGGAGAACTGCACCTTCATGGTTGGTTTTTCAAAATCGAAACAGCAGAGATCTTTGTGTACGATCCTGCAGCGCAGCAGTTTCTGCCCATACAAACCAAGTAACAGGGGCTTTTTTATGGTATATCTCGAGTCGTTAAAGACTACCATTATCGATTCCGTCATTCCGTTGAATTTAATTCCAAATCAACAAGAAGCGCTGCAAGCCGCCACCCAATTTCTCTATTTGGCAGAGGAAACCATTCAGGATTTAAAATCCGGAAATCTAAAATCCTTTGCCGCTTCCAAAGGATTTCCCTTCAATCCCAATATCCCTCTCATCACGCTCCGCTTCATTGAAATAGAAAAGAGCAAAAACTTTAAGGAGCTAGATGAACTTTTAGGTTGGTTAATAAAAATCCGAAAAAAGACGGAAAAACCTAAAGCTATTGAAGAAAAATTCTATAAGACAAAAGAAGGACTCTCCACATTCTTAGAACTGTATTTACCTCCTCTTAACCTTTCTCTAAATCTTCGATTGCTGATCGATATCCACGTTTTGAATCAACTCAATCCAAACTTGAGCCTACTGCCCTTCCCTGAAAGATTTAAAAGAAAAATTCCGGGAAACTTGCAACGCAAAATCGGCAGTTACTGCCAACACTTCATGCAGGCCGCTTGTAGCACCCCTATCGAGCGAGTGTACCTCCAAAACAAAAGCATTCGACAGATCAACCACATTTCCTACACGCCCTTCTTTCTCAACGTGCAAGTAGCTCTGAAAAAAGCCCTCGAAGAGGAACAACCCATCGCTCTCTTTCTTAATGGTATGCGGAGAGCACTCTTCAAGCCAATCGAAGGCGTCTTCCAACCGATTAGCTTAGACTCGCTTCAAGCAGGCCAAGGAATTCTCGCCTTTTATCTCAAAGCATCCAAAACCGATGTTCCCCTGTCTACTCCTGAAGACCTCATTCTGCCCGCAGCAGCCATGATGCCCCAATATCCTGCAGAACCCGAAAGAGTCAAAAGAGGGATTCCCCTCTTCACAGAGAAACCGGAAACAGATTGGCTGGAAAAAATTAGAAGACTGAAACTCAATAGCCAAGACCATAGCTTCAAGCAGCTTTGCGAAAGCTATCTCAAGCAAACCACAGAACAAGATCGGAATGAATGGACAAAATCAAGCGAAGGCCGCTACGAACTGCACGAATTAGCAGAAGCTTACGATGACTTCGTCCAGATGCGCAAAAAATGGCACGACCAGGCTGCCCACCTCTCCATAGAAAGCTGCGAAGCCCTCTTCGCCAAATCCCTCCACCCCCTCAGCACGTAATATGAAGACACTCGTATTTTTATAATTGAAACACAAAGTCACAAAGACACAAAGATTACCCGTTAATTACACGTTTTATGCCTTCAGTGACCTGCTTGGAGCCAAAATTGATCAATAACCCAAGCCTAAGCCCCGTTAAGCGTAGATAAGTAAGTAGCTGTACCTCATAGATAGGATTATCCCTTTCAGTAGCCTTAACCTCTACAATAACTCGATCGTTAACCAAAATATCCAAATAAAGAGGATCCCTGATTCTGAAACCCTTATAATTCACATTTACAGGCACTTGTGATTTGATGGTAAAACCTTGCAAGATAAGTTCTTGGCAAAGCGCAGATTCATAAATACTCTCTAGAAGACCTGGACCTCCTAGAGTTTTATGTACTTCTATAGCGGCTCCGATAATTTTGTAAGAAAGTGGATTTTCCAAAACTTCCTTTGTGTCTTTGTGACTTTGTGTTTCAATCAATTTTCACTTTTATTTTTATGTTATAATTGCCACCAACGGCAGAGGCGGGAAGGGAACTGGCTGCTTGTTTGCATGTAGCTTTCCTGGCGCTGTTTGCAGTGGCTTTTGATGTACCAGCAGGTGGCATTGCAGGCGGATCCTGACCGGACCAGACTCATTAAGCTCTCTTCGAGCTTGTCGGGGCTGCCACAAGGGAGGCACTGGTACTTTGGATCACGCCACAGAGGGCATGACTCGCCGCAGATGGTAGTTGTTGAGGGAAATTCTAAGAGCACTTGGTCGTCCAGATGAAGATCGATGAGAGCTGCAGCCTGTTTTAGGAAGGTTGTGCATTGATGGGATGAAAGGCTGTAGTCGGCAAAGTCATAGGAGTAGATGAAAGCTTTGAGTTTTTCATATTGATCGCAGGAAAGATCGACTTTAGCTGCGAAAGTTGGACGATGGCCTCCGGAGCCGCATTGAAAGAACCCATCGGATTGGGGTGCCCAGAGGTAGCTGACGGGGTTTTCGGCGCCGAGCTCGCTATTTTCCAGGACGCCTTCAAAGTAGCGCGGTTGATAGAGACCTGTCTCTCCTGACTGCCCTCCTTCGATCACGCCCTCCGGCCCTGACAGATAGATCCAGGCGTGACCTACGTCGCCATTTTTGCTGCAGTCACTGGGGTGCTTGGCGCAAGTTTTCATAAAGCTAGGAAGGGAACTGTAGTCGAGATGGCGCGCATTGACCAAGAAGATGACGTAATAGGGTGTTTCGACAAAGCGTTCTTCTTGAGGGAATGGCGTGCGGTAGCTGTAAAAGGCTTGATAACTCTCTGTATGCGGCTTGCAGCAGCTAGCCAGGCACAGGAGTAAAGCGATAATGCAAGACAACGTGCGCATTTTCTTCCCTTTCAATGCTCCTTAAAGCCAACTGCACTTCATAGGCGTTGAAGCGGTCTTTGCCGGCATTCACCCATTCTGTCGGTCGATTTCCTCTTGAGAGATGGCCAAGAAACGTTCCTTTTCCTTCGATCTCAAACCGCAATTCTAAATGAGCCCCTTTTGCATCGATCTCTACGCAATCGCCGGGCTTAAACGTCGTAGCGGGCGCGCCATTTACTTTGATTAAAGGTTTCGACGACTCGGAAATCGAGAGAATCACTTCGCGCGCTTTCTCCTTATCATCAAAAGGCGGCAATTGCCCCAAAGCAATCTGCAGGTAGCTATCTTTGTGTTTAACCTGCTTTAATTCACCTGGATGGAGCGCTAGACTGTACCCTTCGCTTCCCCAGGCAATGTAAAAGGGGTAGTCGCCTCTTGAGTATCCCTCATTGGGAGCTTCCAGCGATGCGATGGCGTAATTCTGACAAGGGGTGGGGTCATTCATCGCCTCTTCACGAGGAAGCAGCAAAGCACCCTGTAACCAAACGGGATGCGGTTTTAAGGCAGCTGTGGAGCGCAGCATGAAAAGATCATAAAGCGTAGGCGCTAACTTTCCCGACTCAAATTGAACCCCTTTCCAGGGCCCTGTAAAGCAGGAAATCGATCCGTTCCAGTTGAGTTCTTTGGGGAATGGCCGTTTTGCCAGGGCAAGCCCAAGCAGCCAATCTCCCATGTCATGAGGTGTCCAGTCAGGCTTTCCTTCAGGAAAACGCTCCGGCTTTTCAAAACCTAAGGCGACCAGTGCGCCCATCGCCTTTGCTTTTAAGGGCAAAGGCATTTCAGCAACCACCTGTTTTGTCGCTTCTGCGAGGCGTGCGATCGGCTTTTTTAAGTCGATCCCCAGCACTGGATGGAAAAAATGGTCTAAATAATAGAAGCAGGGAAGGAGATGCGCTCCAATATAACGGTCGTGGTAGTAAGGGAATTCATGCAAATAGACAGGGAGAAGGCCAGAATCTCCTTGATAGGCCAAAAGCCTTTCCAAAAGAGATTTCGCTTCTTGAACGCCATCGACGGTTTTTGTGCGGCACAAGGCCAAAGCAAACAGAAGATTTTCATAAAAAGGTGTCGTCTGGTCTACCTCTTGCTCTTTCTTTCCGTAATAGTAGTGCAGCATACGGGTTTCTTTGCTCTGCAGCAATCTACCCGATTTGAGGCTTAAGTCATTTAGTTTATGATGGATTTCTTCGTTCATTTTTCAACCGTTTGCAAGCAAACTCATTTCTTAGTATGTTCGTCCATTATGAAGAAATCCGCATTAATTCCGTTCCTCTTTTTTATTCCAATCGCTCTTTTCGGAGAGACACCGGCAGATAACCCCTTCTCTCTTGAAAACCCTGCAATTGAAGCACCCCTGGATAATAGCAAGTTCATGAACGAATTTTTCTACATGCTCTTCCTCTTGGGTGTTTTGATCACGATAGTCTATCTGGCTGCCTGGTTTCTAAAACGGATAACCAACGTCCGCGCCGAACAGCTCAACGCCACAAGCGATATCCAAATCCTCGAAAAACGCGTACTTTCCTCGAAAACTTCGTTGATTTTGCTCGAAGTGGAAGGGCAGCAAATTTTAGTAGCCGAAACCCCAACAACTATTGTACAATTGCATCTCGAAAAGGAGAAATAACATGCGCTACCTATTCCTTCTACTTGTCCTGTCCGGTTGCTGCTACCGCATGCCAGGCGACGAAGATTTTTGCACAAACCCTGCAACCAACAATCCTGCAATCACCTGTGAAAAATCAGGCGGCATGATGCCGGGAATGAAGTACTAATATGATACCAGCTACCAACGAAGGAATACTTCAACTCCTTGTGGACGATGGCAAGGAAGCAGTCTTGCAAAAAGAGACGAACCAAGTGTTCTATCTTTTGAAGACAGATAAGCAGGAATTTGCTGTTTTCTTCCGCTTTTATGAGGGAGAAGAGCTGCTGCAAATCCTTACCTTTTTTCCGATGCAATTGAAAAAAGAGCGCTATGACACAATGGCTAGAATGCTCCACTACTTAAACCGAGAGATCGATCTTCCCGGTTTTGGAATGGATGAGAAATTAGGTGTAGTTTTCCATCGCATTATGGTGCCGATTTATGGTGAAGGCAAACTGGAAAAAGAAGCGATTAAGAGTTACATCGACGCGATTGAGAAGATTGCAGAGCACTTCTTTACCATCATTCATGGAACAGCAGAATCCACGTTGAGTTATGAAGAGATCCTGAAAAAAAGCCAGATTAAATCAGGAAACTAGTTTGCGCCCCATCTTCTACGACACAGAGACGACAGGCGTAAGGCCGGATAAGGATCGGATTATTGAAATAGCGGCCTTCGATCCTGTTTTGAATAAATCGTTTGAACGGCTGGTCCACCCAGGCATGCCGATCCCTCCAGACGCTTCCGCTATCCATGTCATTACTGATGACATGGTCAGCGATAAAGATCCCTTTAGCGTTGTAGGAAAAGAATTTATCGAGTTTTGCTCTGGCGATGTCGTGTTGATTGCACATAATAACGACGCCTTCGATTACCACTTCCTCAAGCAAGAGTTTGGCAGGAACGAAATCGAAATGCCCCTATGGAAGTTTTTCGACACCTTGAAATGGTCGAGAAGGTACCGCACAGACCTGCCAAGACACAGTTTGCAGTTCTTAAGAGAGATCTTTGAAATCCCCGCAAATAACGCGCACAGAGCCTTAGACGACGTAATCGTTTTGCATCAGGTCTACACTTATCTAACAGACGACCTAACCATCGCACAAGCGTATGAACTGCTCAATATTCCACGACAGATGCAACACATGCCTTTCGGCAAGCATCAAGGTAAACCTTTAAAAGAGATCCCCAAAGACTACGTCGCTTGGTTAAAAAGCTCAGGCGCCTTTGACAAGCCTGACAACCAGGAACTCAAGCAACGATTCATTGATCTCAACCTTTTAGCAACCACATGAGAATCTTAATCCTTGGCCCAGGCTACGTCGGCTCCGAATTAGCCAAAACACTCAAAGCAGATGGCCATCAAGTCGATGCTACAGCGCGCACAGAAGAGAAAGCTAAAGCATTACAAGAGATGGTTGATCATGTTCTCCTATGGAACGAAGCCACTCCGATAAACTTCCTCGATCCTTATGAATGTCTCATTTTTACAGCAGCTGCCACTTCATACACACCCGAGAACTACGTTGAAACTTACCTCAAAAACAGCCAAAAGATCGCTCAAGCAGCCACTACAGCTTTAAACCTGAAGCAGATCATCTACACAAGCTCCACCTCAGTCTATGGCCCAGGAAGCGGCGAAACCGTCACAGAGGAATCTCCCCTCAAGGGCTCTCAAGTCCTAATCGATACAGAGAAAACACTCCTCGCCATTCCTGAAAAAGCCGTGTGCATTCTTAGATTGGGAGAGATCATCGGCCCAGGCCGCACCCTCGAAGACAGACTAAAAAAACAGGGCGAAAAACCCTTTCCCGGCACAGGAGATAACCCAGTCAATCTAAGCCCTCTCGAACAAATCATCTCGGCAGTGCAAAAGGCGATCGATCTGAAACTTGCAGGAATCTATAACGCAGTTTCCGACCTCCATCTTCCAAGAAAAGCGGTCTATAAAGCCATTGCCAAAGACCACAATCTTCCTGAGCCCACATGGGATCCCTCTCTCCCCACTCATCATAGCGGTAACCGCATCGTCTCCGGCGACAAACTCAACAACCTGATTGTGTAGTCCTTGAAGTAGTTAATGCGTTCCGCAGCTCGATACTATTTTGGCAAGCGTCCTAATCGTCGGGTTTTTATGTCTGAAAGCCTGATAAGCTGTAGATCTTGAGACATGCGCTCTTTTAAGAAATTGAACCTTATTGTGTTCCTGCAAATAAATAGTCAGTAATTGTACAACCCCTTGAGGATCATTATTTAGAAGACATTCCATTATAGCTGCACCAATAA
>JBKEAL010000197.1:0-21624 GCA_047972195.1 Parachlamydiaceae bacterium | reverse complement strand
TCTCGAAACCGCCATTGCTTTTCACATGCCATGTCGCCCTGTCATCGCCTCCCATCTTCTGGCACGCCCTGAGACTAGAGATCCCGTAACGCTGATACCTCTTGTGATGGGCAATAGCCCTCAACCTGAGGCGGTCAGAGATCTTTTAACATACCTGACTGACAGAAAGGGCTTTGAAAATCCCTATGCTACGGAACTCATTGATTACTACATCAAGTTGTTTATAGAATACGGCGACCCCAAAAAAGTAAGGGAACTCGTCGACTTAAGACGGGACCAATCACTCATTATGGCTTTGCTGACCTGTTGGCCCTTTAACCCTAAGGTAGGGCAGATCCTAAGCGTCAACCTCATCCGGCTCTGTTTTAATTGCGAATTGATGGAAAACATAGAAATTTTCCATCTTTTATTCCTAACCATGAAGAATCTCCTCCATTTGCAAATTCCCAAAAAGAGCGAAGAGGTCGAGATCCTCCACAATTTTCTTTTCCTGAGATTAGAATCTCCACCCCTCGATGAGTTTTTCGAAAGGCTGCGCATTCTTTTTGACCACCTCGCCTCCTTCCCCTTAGAGTTTAATTCACCCTATAAGAGCACCATTTACTATCTCCTCTTAATATGGATTCACTATGCACACTCACAGAGACCCGGCTCACAGGAAACAGCATCGTTTTTTCATAGCTTGCTAGATGCTTTAACTGCTAAGGAGATTCAAGCGCCTCGACGCCATAAAGTAGACCCAATGTACTGCCATTTTCTCGTTAAACTGATCGAGGGCCTCTACATTGCCAATCATCCCGAAGTTAATCTTAAAGCAGTAGACACATTAACAACTCTAATGCCCCGATATTCTTATGAGGGGTTACCTTCCCAAATATTTAATGAGTTATTCGAAAAAATCCTCATATATAAAGTAACACTTGAGCATAACCAGCCGGAATTAGCCCTTAAATTGAGTAATTTCCTCATCAAAAACCTTGCAGGGTATTTGGGAAAATCTGCCGCTGAACAAGCTTTAAAAGTTGCCTACTTAGGTTGGGGATTGGGCCTGCCAATCCAAAGTGTGCAAAATATACAATTGCACGCCACGGGATTGTGTCATTGGTTGCTGATGTTAGCAAATGCAAAAGAGATTCATTGTTTGCAAAAAGCCCGCGAGACAATAATGCAGCAAAGCGCTTTCTTTGATCATGCACCGGATTTTAAAAAAGAAATCGAAGAGACAATAGACCGAAACTTAAAAGAGATCTCTGAAAACAGCAGCAATAGAAATGCAACCGCTTAATCCAAAAGCTCATCCCTATATTCCAGAAATGCAAATGGTGGGCAACCTTTTCCAAAAAGTGAGAAACCACGCCCTTTCCTTCAGAGAGCAATTGATAGAAATCGGCATGTTGGATGACCATGGCCTCTTAACATTTACACCCTCCACACCCATTCCACGATTAATCGATTCCCCTGAATCCCAAAAAAGGCTGGAAGAGATCCTGAACAGCCCTGTCCCTACCTTTTCCTTTACCATCAGAAAATATATTGAAGAATGGAACAAGCTATTGATCCAGGAGCTAAAAAGCCCAATAGCCACTTACCTTAGAGGGAGTTCCGCCTTTTACGTCATCGATCTTCCTAAAGCTTTGGAACAACTCATCCATGAATTTTCAAAAGGGAGAATGGATTTTAGCGATCTGATTCACAATCTCCACAAAAAATGGATGGAAGAATCCGCTCCAAAAGACACGGACCTGCTGGATTTTTGCCGATTTAACGAAGAAGCTCTGAGATTTCTGACAAAAAAGCATCTGGCGAAGTTAGAGAATGTGGAAATTTCTGAAATTGAAGGTAAAGTTCCAAATATCGCGTTCGCAAACAAACCAAAACCGCTGCATCCTCCCCCACAAAACCTGCTTCTGATCACCCATAGAGAAGGAGAACGAACTTTAGACAGAGTTTCAGGGCAGCCGCAGCGTTGTTACCTGTTCTCAAGAGATAATGCGCGTATTTTGATCCCAATATTCGGTGGCACTCATGAAATTGAATCGGAGCATGACGGCTTTTGGCAGGCGATCATCGACCGGATTTTCGATCAGGTCCGCTTCTCTGAAGAGCATCTCGAAGATTTTCAAGCTGTATTGGCCGCCGCCCATCTCGCTTGCAGTGGGAAGGTAGTTTGGGAAGAAAACGACTCTCTGCAACGTGCCATAGCTAAAGTTGCAGAATTACCTACACTAGATCCGCTCATCATCTCAATCAAAAGACGAATTCGAAACCATCCGGGCCATTCCTTTTCCTTTCTCATATTGATCTGCCAAAAGCTAGAACCCATTCTAAGCAGCGAGGATCTAGAAACCGTATACCGTCAATGCCTGGAGACAGTCCCAGACGCTATCTCCTGCAGTTATCAGGAAACGATGGCGACACTCTACGCATTAGCTTGCTTCTACCTTTACTACGAGGACACTCAAAACGGGATACGTTCCGTAGCAACAGATCAAGGCGTGTATTTAAGCACAGAAGATTTCAATATCTGGTTTCCCAAACGCTATATTGGCAAAATCCATTCAGATTGGATCCGCCCACAGTTTGAACTAAACTCTATTATCGCCAAAGAAGGTCCACCTAACTTAGAGTTATGGAACAGCGAGGATCCTCTACTTCAATTCCTTTTGACAAAAGCCAGACAGAGGCCTCTAACCCCCTTTTCACAAGAGTTCATAGAAAGCCTGACTGAATTCTGCCTTGACAGACCCTTAGGAAAAGATTTGGCAATTCTACTTCATCCGCTCCTTAATGTAAGTCCTCCTTACGATGGCTTTGCTCTCATTCTGGCAATAGCCAAAGCAGATTATAAAAAGGTCGCCATGGACCTTTTTCATAAAAAAATTCTTAAAGAGGGGCTACCGAAAGACCCCAAACTTGCACAGCAGCTAAAGAACGCTCTTTCATTAGTGCACGAGAAGTACTGCCGAAATAAAGTAAAAAGTGCAGTTTTCCCATTGGTAGTTGCCTTTGTATGCAGGGCGTTAGATTGGCCTTCTATCTGCAGTCTTCTTTATAACAACGCGAAAGCCCTCGTTCAACATCTTCCTGAAATTTTCTCTGCCTGCGAACAGCCTGCACATCAACTCCAACTGGTTGAGCTTTTGCGCCACAGTCTCTTTTCACAGCATTCCTCTGATTTTTATCAGTCGCTCTTTTCTAATGTAACCAAACAGATGCCCAACATCGAAAAAGCCGTCAGAGCCCTACTTAAAGGCTGCACTAATTTAAGTGCAGTAGCATCTCAGCCTGCATTCATCGACTTTGTCATTGAGCATCACATTCCCGCACCTGCCGGCTTAAAAAGCACATTACAACCATCAAACCTCGAGCAGTTTCATGGTTTGGAAATGTTAGGGTACTATTCTTCACAAATAGCTCGTGTAGAAGTGCAAAAAGCTCTAGCAGCAGAACAACCTGAACTTATCGAAACCCTTACGACAAAGGAGAAAAAAGAGGTTGTAAATGCCTTAAAAAAAGATGCAATGGCGGCTAATAGGTTTGTGTTTCGCGTTTTTTCATCACCATCATTTACTTTAGATAAGAAATTCCAGTGGGCAACAACGTTCCAAAAGTATCCATGGAAAGAGATTGCCGTTGCTTTAGCAGATGCACCTCAGCCATTGGACTGTCTATTCAAATTTACTCCTAAAGCTTCAAAAGAATCTATTGAAGCGTGGAGAGTAGGCCTGCAGCAGTTTACGCTGAATCCACGTCCCTTAAAAAACAATGAGTTAAGTAAGATAATCGATGCGATCGAACTTTTGAGCCATGAAGCGGAGGCTGCAAGCTGGTTACCAAAAATAAGCATGCGCCTCCTACCTTATGTAGATGTTTTCCAGATGGACAAAAGGGCGGCGCTATGGATGTTATACTCATTAGCTATCCTATTAGATAGGGACCCCAACTCACAACTGCTCCAGAGTCTATTTAGAAGACTGATGATCTCTTTTATCAGAAAACCGGATTTGCAAAGTTACTTGATATTGGCATCTATCCAATTTAAGCGTTTTCCTGTCACTGAAGAGGGAGCTGCCTTACTTTTAAGCATTCTTAAGATAGGTTCGTTGGAAATAAACTACGCATACTATGATGCCTTAAAAATATACATTGAGCCTCTAACAGCCAAACACTTGAACACCCTCTCCAATCTGATTCGAAGTACCCATTGCGGAATTTTCCTTGCAACCCTACTGGAGTTATGGGCAGAAGATCCACGATTTGGTGCAATTTTTCATAAGAATCTCGCTGAATATATCATGTTTACTCAATGGCTCTTTCCTGTCTCCGAACATAACGACAGAATACTCTTTAAAAGCATCACCGCTTTAGTTAACACTCCTCACGGGAGGACAATTCCTGCACTGCAACCAATTTACACCTATTTAGTTCTGATTCTGCAAGAAGATCTTAAACCAGAAGATATTGATGCACTGCTAAAAGCGATTCCCTCAATATTTATCGGATCGATCGACAAAGAGGAACACCGCTTCCGTTTTTACAATAATTTCGTCCAATTGATCTCCAACCGCTACGACGGAGCACAATTAAGACAATTTCTCGCAAAGTTTCTCACCGTAATCATTAAGGTGGAAGTCCTCCGCTCAAAATCGACTCCTCCCTTAACCGAAGAGTTATCTGAGCTGCTTGGTGTCATACTGGACGCAATCGTCATTCAAAAAGCTGAAACTTACTATGAACCTGTTTTAAGAAATATTGTCTCGCTCTTAAAACGCCGCACCGTCCAATATGCAAGCATCCCATCCCTCATTCCTTTCCTCGAATATGCACTACTTATCGGAATCGCATTAAAAGAAACGCATCAAGACTTGTTTAACGAAATGAAACAGCGCGCTGAGACTATTTTGTTAGATCCGAAAAACCAGAAACTTGGGAAAATTAGGTATTATGCTCTTTTGTATTGGGGATGCGAAAAGAACCTCGAATTCAAATTTAACCCAATTCAAAACATCAAATATTGCTGGGAACTGCTGCGATTAGCCACGCTCACCCTATTAACAAGAGGTGAACTAAACGCTGCTAGACGAGGCATGCAGATTATATCAACGGAATTCAATTCCATTAAGCAAAACCCTGCAATCACTCTTGTAACCTTCTTTAGTGACGTCATCCAGCGTCTGCAGATCCACAAAACAATACAGAAAGAAAATGAAGCTGAATGGAACAACCTCATCACCGCTTTTGCAATAGATACCATCACCTATTATCCCTACGCAACCCACTGCCTCATCCCTGTACAGCTGAAAACCCAAGGGGTCTTTACCGAGGATAGTGAATGCTTGCAGCTGATCCAAAGCATGGTCGACGTGACCAAACAAAAATCTCTTGAAGCCGCCAAAAAAAGTAGTAAATAGCACACACCAACCCGTGCCCGTGAGCGTGCCCGTGCCCGTGCCCGAAACTGTACTTCAATTATTAATTCGGATTTTTGAATCAAACCGGGCACGGGCACGGGCACGCTCACGGGCACGGGTTTTTCGGGCGAGGGTTAGGATGAAGCTTTTTTCAAGCGTTCGATGATAGTGTTCCAGAGGCCGCCTTGAGGGATTTCGGCGTCGATCCATGCTTCGCGGATGCCTTTTTGATCTAGCTCTCTTAGTACGGTGTAGAGACTATAGGCGGCTTCGATAGGCAGGGTGGAATTACCTAAGGAAAACAGTGTGGCGTTGGAGGGGTACTTTCTATCGGAAAAACCGATGATTACGGAGGCGTTTTGCAGATCTTCGCCAAAGTGCAATTTCGCTTTGGGAGCATAGTGGCGGAAGCTTTGACCAGGGCAGAGAGGCGTTTCATCGACTTTTGCTGTTTTTGGAAGATAGCCCAGATAGCGATAAAAGGCTTCCACGGGGATTGCTCCCAAACGTCCTACCTGCCAGGAGCCTTCTTTGAATACCAGGATGGTCGATTCGATTCCCTCGCGGCAGCGTCCGCCGTCCAAAACGGGAAAGCCTGAACCGAAATCGTTTTCCACCTGATCCGGATCGACTGTAGAGGGGTTTCCTGAGAGATTCGCGGAGGGTGCGACGAGCGGCCCTGTCATGCGCAATAGCGAACGCGTCAAAGGGTGATCGGGCACGCGGAACGCTTGTGTCGAAAGCCCGGCTCTCACGCTAGCAGCGATGCATTGTTCCTTAATCGGGATCACTAAAGTCAACGGCCCGGGCCAAAACTTTTTCGCGAGCAGTTCAAAGCCGTCCGGAACGCGATCGACGAAAGGATAAATGGAAGCACTGTCTTGAAGGTGAATGATCAAAGGATTCTCTGTCGGCCTGTCTTTCAGTTCATACACTTTTTGCACAGCGGTCGGCATGTCGAATTTAGCGGCCAATCCGTATACAGTTTCGGTCGGTATCGCCACGACATCGCCTTTTAAAATTGTTTCCGCAGCCTGTTCTAAATTCAGTCGCACAACTCACCTCTGACAACTTTAAGTTCATCCACAAAACGATCAATCTCTTCATAAGTAGTATAAATGCCAAATGAAATTCTTGCTGAAGCCCCAATACCAAAATGGCGCATTGTTGGCTGAGCGCACAAGTGGCCTGTGCGGATGGCAATGCCTTTCAAATCGAGAAGCGTTCCAATATCCAATGGATGGGCGCCTTCGATCACAAAACTCACAATCCCGCACTTTTTTCTGGCTTCTCCAAGAAACTTCATTCCCGGAACTTCGCTCATTCTTTCCATGGCATACTGAACAAGATCTTGAGTTCTTTTGTGGATTTTATCCATGCCGATCGCTTGCAGATAATCGATCGCTTCCGCTAGGGCAATTACTTCGGCGATGATGGGAGTTCCCGCTTCAAATTTCATGGGAAGCTGGTTGTAGGTGGTTTTCTCAAACCGCACTTCCTGAATCATATCTCCGCCGCCCTGATAGGGAGGCATTTCATTTAACAGGGCTTCTTTTCCATAAAGAACGCCAACACCCGTAGGTCCATAAAGTTTATGGCCTGAAAACACGTAAAAATCGACATCCAGGTCTTGAACTGAAACTCTTAAATGGGGTGCCGCCTGAGCGCCATCGACTAGTATATGAGCGCCTACGGCATGGGCCATGTCCACCATTTCCTTGATCGGATTAATAGTGCCCAACACATTAGACACGTGTGCAACAGCGACTAACTTTGTTTTACGGGTTAAAAGCGCCCGGTAGGCTGCCATATCGAGTTCGCCATTCTCTAAAAAGGGAACTACCTTAAGAATCGCTTTTCGATCTTCGCACAGCATCTGCCAAGGCACAATATTGGAATGGTGCTCCATTTCAGTGATTAAGATCTCATCCCCGGGGTTCACAAAAGCTTTTCCAAAAGAGGCGGCCACTAAATTAATCGATTCTGTCGTTCCACGGGTAAAGATGATTTCATCTGTTTTGACAGCGTCGAGAAACTTTTGCGCTTTCACTCTAGCGGAATTGTATGCTTCTGTTGCATCGACTGCCAATTCGTATACGGCGCGATGGACCGTCCCGTAATGCTCTGCATAAAATGAGCGCAATTTTTCAATGACGGCAAGAGGCTTCTGCGCGGTCGCCGCAGAATCCAAGTAGGCCAAAGGCTTTCCATGCATTGTCTTAGACAGCATAGGAAAATCCTGACGAAGCTTTATAAAGTCATCATTTGATAAAGACATACTTATCCATTACTTCAGCACAAAATCCCTGAATTAGCAACTCCTTGCTCTCTTTTTGGGAAAGCCCTCTTGTTTGAAGGTAAAAAAGCTCTTCACCGCTGATCTGTCCTACAGTCGCTCCATGGGAGGCTTTGACATCGTCTGCAAAAATTTCGAGGTTCGGCTTGCTATTTGCTTGAGCTCCCTGGCTAAGCAAAAGATTTTGGTTCATCTGGAACGCTTCTGTCCTTTGCGCTTCCTGATGGACATAGATCTTTCCTTCAAAGCTTGAACGGCTAGAATCTCCTAAAACACCCTTAAATAGTTGGTTTGAACGGCAATTAGGCGCCTGATGATCAACTTTCACGTGTGTGTGCGCTTCGTTTTTGCCATCGAGCATCCAGCAGCCAGCCAAGTGCGCTTCTGCGTTCTCACCGGTCAGATTCACCTTGTAATCTTCTCTCCAACCTTCAGCACCTTCTGTGGCACTCAAAGTTTTAAAGCGGCTGTCTCTTTTTATCGAAGCTCGCACAGCGTGCATCTCCCATCCACCCTCAGGTAACCCAAACGACTTTCTCTCATAGTGTGCCGATGCACCATCCTCTAAAGAGAAATGTATAGAGCCATTGACAAAGGATTCAACAGGAGCAAGATAGATCGTTTGTAAAGAAATCTTTGCAGACGCTAGTGCGCCGCAAAACAGTTCCACTCTTGGAGAAATAAGACAACCTGCTTCATCGACAAAATGCAGGATATGGATAGGAGCTTCTAAATTGACCTGGGGAGGTAAATAGATAAAGAGCGCATCAGAGGCAAAAGCCGCATTCAAGGCTGCAAATGGATCGATCTCTTCAACTTGATTGCGCAGCGATTGGTTGTTCAAATGGGATCCAAAGGCGCGAAAAGCTTCGCTCATAGGCACAGCAATCGTTCTTTTTGGCAACCCCTCAAAATGGGAGAGCTCCGGATGAAAGCAGCCATTGTAAAAAACAGCAACAGGTTCCTCAGACAAGTAAGAAGCGATTTTGTCTTTCGTGAATGCTTTTTGAGGAGGAAGTGATATCGATTGAGAGTACAGCTTATGCAATGGGAGGTATTGAAATTCTCCGGTTTTTCTCGTAGGCAACCCTAACTGCAGAAATCGATCCCAGGCTCGCAATTGAGACTTAAATTGAGGCCCTACGCCACTTTCTGCAGAATAGAGCTCCTCCAATCTCTTATGGAAAAGCTCTTGATCTTGTGCTTTTACTTCAGATCCAGTCATAGCCTCGCTCTTCCAGCTCAAGGGCCAACTCAGGGCCTCCCGTTTTCACAATTTTTCCGTCAGACATCACATGGACAAAATCCGGTTTGATGTAGTTTAAAAGTCTTTGGTAGTGCGTGATCAGAATCAGCCCTTTCTTCTTTGTCATGAATTTATTGACGCCATGTGAAACAATGCGGATTGCATCGATGTCTAATCCGGAATCGGTTTCATCCAGTATGGCAAGGTCAGGATCGAGAAGCGCCATCTGCAAGATCTCATTGCGCTTTTTTTCTCCTCCCGAAAAGCCTTCGTTCAGATTTCTCTCCTTGAATTCTTCCTTAACCTCAATCATCTCCATTGTCTTATGGAGCAGATTTTCAAACGCTTCCTTATCTAATTCAGGGAGCCCCAACGCCTTCTGCTTGGCATTCAATGCCGCTTCAAGAAACTGCGTATTGCTGACTCCCGGGATCTCTACAGGATACTGAAAGCTCATGAACATTCCCAAGTGCGCCCTCTGTTCCGGATCGAGCTCCAAAATATTTTGTCCTTTGAACCACACTTCTCCTTCAGTAACTTCATAGGTAGGATGGCCAGCCAATACTTTTGCAAAGGTCGATTTGCCCGCTCCGTTTGGTCCCATGATCGCATGAATCTGTCCTTCAGCAACCTCTAAATCCAACCCTTTGATGATCGGTTTGCCTTCGACATCCACATGAAGGTTTTTAATTTTTATCATACGCTCTTCAACCCACTGAATTTTCTAATTTTAATGCCAATAATTTGGTCGCTTCCGTAGCAAACTCCAAAGGCAGCTCCTGAATCACGTCCTTGCAAAAGCCGTTGACGATCATGCTGACTGCATCTTCCTGGGAAATGCCGCGCGACTGGAAATAGAACAGCTGTTCTTCACTCAATTTGGACGTCGACGCTTCATGCTCTACCTGAGCTGTGGCGTTGCCTACTTCGATGTAAGGAAACGTGTTTGCAGAACATTGATTCCCCACTAACATGGAATCGCACTGTGTGTAGTTCCTTGCGCCTGATGCATTCGGCCCCACTTTGACCAGTCCGCGGTAGCTGTTGTGCGAACCGTCTGCTGCAATCCCCTTTGAAACGATGGTGGAACGGCTGTTTTTCCCCAAATGGATCATCTTTGTGCCCGTATCCGCTTGCATCTTACCATTGGTCAGAGCCACAGAATAGAATTCTCCCACAGTGTCGTCGCCTAAAAGAATGCAGCTTGGATACTTCCAGGTGATAGCCGCTCCCACTTCCACTTGCGTCCAGGATATTTTTGAACGATGCCCTTGGCACTTTCCACGCTTGGTCACAAAGTTGTAAATTCCACCCTGGCCTGTCTCGGGATTGCCGGAGTACCAGTTTTGCACAGTTGCATATTTGATCTCTGCATCGTCTAGCGCTACAAGTTCAACAACTGCTGCGTGCAACTGGTTGTTATCGTAAGCAGGTGCTGTGCAGCCTTCCAGATAACTGACGTAGGACTTTTCTTCAGCAATGATCAGTGTGCGTTCAAACTGCCCCGTTTCCCGATCGTTGATGCGGAAGTAGGTCGAGAGCTCCATTGGTGAACGCACGCCTTTCGGGATATACACGAAGGAACCGTCGGAAAACACCGCAGAATTTAAGCACGCAAAGTAGTTGTCACCAATCGGTACGACAGAACCCAAATACTTTTCTACCAACTCAGGGTATTTGTGGATCGCTTCGGAAATTGAGCAGAGCACCACACCAGCGTCGTCCAGTTTCTTCTTGAAAGTCGTTCCAATCGAAACCGAATCGAATACCATGTCGACTGCGACGTTCGTCAATCTGAGCTGTTCGTCTAAAGGAATGCCGAGACGTTCAAACGTCTTGAGAACTTCCGGATCTGCTTCGCTCAAATCGTTGAGCTTTGGCTTTTTCTTGGGAGCGGAGTAGTAGGAAATATTTTGGTAATCGATCGGAGGATATTCAGCGTTCACCCAATGCGGCTCTTTCATGGTTAGCCAGCGCTCGTACGCTTTTAATCGGAAATCCAGCAAAAACTTCGGCTCATTCTTAACCGCCGAAAGTGCGCGGATCACTTCTTCACTTAAACCCTTGGGGAAACTTTCCGTTTCCACTTCGGTTGTAAAGCCGTACTTATAATCTGATCTTTTAGCAAACTCGCTATCCAGCGTCATAATCTATTTAAATTCCCTCAATTGAGTCTGTAATTTTACCATTTCCCATCGATTTTTGTCTTTCCAAAAAACAGAATATTCGAGAAGATCTTCTTACCAATTTATGTGCTCATTAGAACTTTTAGATTTTAAACGGTAATTTCCCATGCGCGTCGTATTAGCTTTATTACTCCTCCTCACCTCCTGTGCACCTAAACCACCTTGCCATTACGATGTATATGGCGCAGATGAATTTGTCATCGACTCCTACCAAATTCGGCAGGGAAAAAATGCCATTCTAGAACTTGAAGGCATCTGCGTCGGACCTTTAGACTCCTCCATGATGGACGAGTACAAGGATATCATCGCTGAAGACGACATCCTCAGCATCACAGCTTACCACCCTTCCAGACGCGACCTCATGGAGGCATTCCAGTTTGTCAATAATGCCGTTGGGGGATTCAAAGTCACCAACGGAATGGTCGATCTTCCCGATATTCCTCCCGTACACATCGAAGGCTTAACGCTGGACGAAGCGAAAGAAAAACTGCAAGACCGCCTATCCGATGAAGTTAAAGACGTCGAACTATTCATAACTTATAAAGACCGATTGACCCGCAAAGTAGAGATTACGGGACTAACTACCGTCTCGACCATCCCGGTCGATGGCAAAATTCGCCTATATGAAGTGATCGCAAGATCGCACATTCCCCCAAACGCCAACCTGTTCATGAGCTATGTTTTACGAGACGGCTACCCATTGGGAATCGACTTACATCAGTTGATCAATGAAGGGGACATGTGCCAAAACATTGTCATGCGTGGAGGTGACAAAATTTACATCGCCAATCCCGCCGACTCTACAGTCATGCTGATGGGAGAGGTTGGCTATCCAAAACCGATCCAACTCCCTTACGGATTTATCTCCCTTAGAGAAGCGATCGTTGCAGCCGGCGGCATCCCCTTTACAGGAGATAAAAACTGCATCCAGGTGATTCGAGGCAATCTACAATGTCCAAAAATTTACTACCTTTCCTGGAACCACATCATCCACTTGCCTAATGACAGTCTTCTGCTGATGCCGGGCGATACAGTCTATGTTTCCGCAAAGCCGATCACCGAGTGGAACCGCTTCATCGACCAACTATTGCCAAGCTTTGGTGGAGTGCAAACAGTATATGATGTATATAGGATTTCACGATGAGCCAAAAAGAACCTCATGAATTGAAATTCGCCTTTACCGATTTTCTTGCACTAATCAAATCCCACAAAAAGAAGGTGATCGCCTGCATGATTGCTGGAGCACTTCTTTGCGCTCTTTTTGCCATCACCCGGCCCGTTACCTACATTGTCAAGGCATCCTTCCGAGATAAGGGAAAGGCGCAGGTCGGCATCGGAAACCCTCTAACCGAACTCTTATTCCAATCTAACGGAGTGCAGGAAAGCGAAGCTGCCACGACGATGAAATCGCGCTCGCTCATTGCCTCAACCCTCTCGAGGCTCAACCTGCAGGGCAGAGTAGAGACCTCACCGCAGCGCTACCCCGACGTAGTCAGAGCCTTTGAGAACTTTTTATCAGAATACGCCTACTGGAAAGACTTAAAAACCCCTATCCTCACAGATCCACACGACTCTTTCTCACTAAAAGAGATCGACTACAACGGAGAGGTGGCTTTAGTCTACAAAGCCCACTTCGTCGATGAAGAACATTATGAACTGAAAGATCAAGAAGATCTCACGATCGGAAACGGAAAACTCAACGTTCCTCTCAAAACAGATAGAGCCTCCTTTATCCTGGTCAAGGACCCAGCCCACACCATAGAGCCTGAGCAAACAGCTACCCTCATATTCTATCCGATGGCTGAACTTTCCGCCATCTACGCAGGCTGCTTGCAGATCGATCCTGACAAGGAAGATAAAACGTTGTTGAAGCTCCAGTTCCGCCATCGCGACCGCGCTCTGGCCGCACAATTTCTAAACGCCCTCATGGAATCATTCCAGGAGCACCTCTCGGGCGAACACGAGCTCACCTCCGACGCACAGCTCCACTACCTGCAAAAACGGCAAAAAGAAGTGGGTGTTGAACTGCAGAAACAGATGGAAGAGCACGTCAAAAAGGTGTCTGAAGAGATGGCTGAGTCTGGTTTTACAAGCCTTCAGCACGCTATGGAGTTTTTAAGCAGCACTCTTGCAGAAAATCAGGAAAAGCTACAAGAAATTGAACTGGAAACGCGCCGCTTAAGAAGCTTCGATCAAAGCCATCTCGTCCAGTTCGATTCCAACAGCAAACGCAGCGACCCCGCCCTCATCAATCAGATGGTCAATGAACTGCGTGCATTAAAACAGGAGAGCGAAACGTTTGAACTTGCACTCCAGCAAGCACCTCTTGAAAGCAAAAACGCCAAAGAAAAACTCTCTCTTCACTTTGACCAACTAAAATGCGCTGACCAGTGCCTGAAAGAAGCAGAAGAGCTCTCCGCATGGCTCGAAGAGGAGAGAAAAGAGGCTTTTCCTTTGAAAGCGCTAAAAAATAACAGCTATCCGATCGCTGCATGGATCGATGCCGTCAAAGAAAAAGAACGCGCCAAAAACTTTGCCTCTCCCGCTTTAAGACAGGAAAAGGGGGAGGAGTACGAGGAGTTCAAAAAGCACCTTCTAGCTTACCTCGACAACTTTTCTCACCTGATGGCCGTTAGAAAATCGTTTATCGAAAAGCGATTGGAAGCATTGCAAAACCCTCAGACCGACATCGGCGGCTTAACTCTTGACTCCTGCAGAGAACTCTATCTAGGCTTTACACGTGACTTAAATCAAAGCTCCACACTAGAAAAGCAGCACCGCTTTGTAGCAGAACAGCTAAAAGACCCCTCGTTTGAGATCTGCTCATTGACAGCCCTTCTACAAGACCCTGTCAGCCAAGAGAGAATTCAGAAAGCCAGCCAACTCGCCATCCAGATCAAAGACGAGACCAACCACACCCAGAAAGAGTTGGAGAGGCTAAAAGGAGAGTTATCATTACAGAAACAGTTTTTAGGCTCCCATATCCTGCAGATCGCAGACTTGCTAAAGCTGAAAGAAGCGATGATGAAGGAAAAAATTGCTGAACTGCAAGCAGTCACTTTAGAACAAGTGCAACAGAAGACTTCTCTATTGAAAAAAACGTTGGCTGACTTCGTCGAAAGCCGCATCCGCAACTTAGCTCAAGAAAGAGAATTGATTGCCGAGCATCAGGTGGAGCTGCAGACAAAAATGACTGAAATTCCGGAAAAGTGGGCTTCAGAGCAGCTTCTAAACCAAAATCTCGCGATGCATCAGCGCTTCCTGGAGAACCTTTCCAGCATGGTAGAATCGAAGAATATCACAAAAAACCTAGAGATGATTCAGTCCTCTCCATTGGACCGCGCTATCCCCACCTTAAACCCTAAATCGCCGAGCATTCTATTTTATGCTGTTTTTGGATCGATTCTCGGATTTCTCGGTTCCTCCTCCTTCCTGTTTGCCTCCACGATGATGAATGGCCTTCCAGCTAGCCGGGAAAACCTGCATCTCGCCAACTTCCACGTCTCCGGATCGATCACTCCTTTCCAAGGCGATGAAGCGAGCGCAACCTACCCTATGCTCGACAACGACTTAGACACAATGCGCCGATTGATCGCTCACTTTGAAAATAGCATTCAGGAACCAGGCAGAGGGAGAAAAGTCCTACTCATTCAAGGAAAAGGCCCGGACTTCTTCAACACCCTCGCTATGCTCCTCTCCAAAAAGGGACAAAAAATCATCAAGATCAATCTCCGTTTCGACCACGAGGAATCCTCTACAGGACTTCTTCAATATCTGGAAAAGGAAACAGAAGAGCCCTCCACCGAAAAACTCTCTGCATTTGATTGGATCCCGTCAGGAGGCAGATCGCGCTATTCCGAAGAACTGCTTCGCAGCCCACGCTTCAGATTCCTCTTAGATAAATTGGAAAAAAAGTACGACTGGATCCTAGCTACTTCCTCAGCCAGCATCCCTTCCGCAGAAGCAGAAAATCTCTCTGCACTCTTTGACGGAACGGCCATCAACGTAACCGACGAGTCGATCCAATCCCTTGTTGCCTTCAGCAAAACCCTGCCTCCAAAGAAGCAGGAAGCGCTGACATTCCTCTTTGCATGATTTTTAGGGATTCACTATGATGATTGCTTATGTTCTCGTAGCTCAGGTGGATAGAGCGGTTGCCTCCTAAGCAACAGGTCGCGCGTTCAACTCGCGCCGAGGACAAAATTCTATTCTGTGACAACTAAATAAACCTGAACATTTCCATTGGCGTGAGTAAATGCCCTTGCCGCCTCCATATATGCTTCTTTCACCAACTCAGGCCATCTCTTCCGAACCTCGGCATCTTCAATGTCTTGTACATGTCTTCCACAAGATATCAATGGAACTTCCACTTGAATCGGCCCCTCTGAACTGCCTCCTGCCATCTCAAAGGCATGCTGATAAGCTTCAAAGACTTGCTGTCTATAACCACTTAATTCTTCCAGACTTGCCTTCGCTGGTACACTAGGCTCTTTGTCCATATTCAACTTTTTCTTTTCACCTGAAGCCCCCTGAACTTCAAGTTCTGGATGCCGGTGGAAGGCTTTTCTGATTCTGCCTTTTTTCGAAATTTCTTTTTTAGCTACAAAGACATTAGCATTAAATTCCACTTCTGAGGACTTGCCTATTTCTACGCGACTTAATGCCCGATCCACTAACACTAGTTGTAACTCAGGAGCTTGCGCCCAATGTTCCAGCGCGGTACTCATCTCATTGACTTGTCGCGCTACGATACCAAGCACGATTCCATAAAAACCAGGAAGATTCACAGGTTCACCCCTAACTCCTCCCGCCTCCCGTTCATCTTGAAGCTTTAATGCGTCATAAGTTTCCAAATCCTTCAAAATTTCCTCTACCTCTTTCTTCGTTTCTTCGTCCAGGTTCCTTTTCTCGAACGCAATTCGAAGATCTTCATTCGGACCGCATTTCAACAAGCTAGCGAGAGCTGCCTTTGTTTGTGCTACAGTAGACTGAAAGCGGGCATGCGCAGCAATAGCCTGATCATTTGCAAATGCAGGAGAAGCCACACGCTCTACTTCCCGCAATATGTCCAGATTATTCAAAACAGCAGAAAAGTCTTGAGGAGGTTGAGCGATATAATCATTGGGAAGAGCATTTATCCGATACCCCTTCGTTTCTAACCAAAGAACCGTGGACTTTTCTAAATCTTGATGAGTTGCATCCCATCTAGCTTGCAGTCGCGCACGAATATCGTGTGCTTTTTCCAGCTTACGGTCACCATCAGATTGTTCAAAGTAGGAGTGCGCGGCCGATTCAACTAAACTTGCATTTCGTGTCTGCGCTGTTTGAACCGAATCAGGAGTTCGGTGCAAGATTCTGACCTTAAGTGCTTTTAATCTTAAATGAATCTTATGCCCAAAGGATTCCAGCCTATTTATAAAACGGCGTAGATGAGATTCTTTAACATCCCCTCGCCTCTCTACACCAGGCAATGGCACTGGCTGCGGATTCTCACCAACAGGTCTTGGCATACCACCTCACCATTATTAGTTATAATAAAATTATACAAACTTTAATTTAAAAATGTCAATTATACAGAATAAATAAATTATAAAAGTCAAAATTTTATAATTTACCTCTATTTTGATTTTTAGAGGAATAAGAACGGAATTCGAGACATTCACGATCCTTTAAGTCGTATGAAGATTGAGAGACGATAAAACAGCTCTTCTCTTATGTGCCGCCACTAAAGAAGTGCTCAAAATACGGATTCGACGCAGATCTTATTCCTTTTGCATTTCCAGGAAACATCCACTGATTTTGAACAGAAATAAGTTCAATACTATTACCCTGTAATGATGTCACCCAATTCAATTTTTTCTGTAGCTAAAAAGAGAGCTACCATAGCGCTCTTTCTTGTACTTTCAAGGATTTTTCTCAGATAACTTAAATATTCATCTGTCGACTCATCGTCCCCGATCGAGCGAATAGCAATAAACACCATGCTGCTTTCCACGGAAAATTCAGCGATCAAATTCATTTCATTGCTTTTATCGCAAACATAAACGGTCGGTTTAATATTTAAACGACATTTTTGAATGATTTCATGGAAATAGTTTTGACGTCTTTCCCTAGCCATTTCATCTTTGACAACACACTTCAAATTTACAGCCATCTTATTTTTAAAGGATGCATTTCGATACATGTGCGCAAGAACCACCATCAAATCGTTTCCTTCTTTTAAATCGTCATTCCACCAAATGTCTAGCTGACTGAATTTTTTAGGATGCATAGAATCGGATGCTTGATTATCCCGTAAAAGAATTAAATTTTTATGAGCATCGTATGTTGCCGTAACAATATCCACAAGGACTTGATCATTTACACGTGTATCATCCATTTGCATTACAATGGTATTTGGGCGAACAGGGTTTAAACCATACGCCATGATCATATTTTTGAAACCATCCCTCAAATTTTTTGTTTGAATAATTTCGATCAGGGCTTCGATATTCTTTTGATTGATTTTTTGCGCAACCATCGACTTCATTTTTTCAAAATTAAAATTCTCTTCCTGCTCATGAGATAAATGAGCAAGCGTCAAAAACCCATTTCTCCCTGTCAACCCGGCTGAAAAATCTAACAACATGGATGAAGGGATTAAATTTTGTGTGAATACTAAAACATTTGGTCTCCATGAACGGGCAGAAAAAGCTTTTTTAGCTAAAAAATAAACAGATTTTCTTAAGATCAGCAATAAAATGCCCTGACGTATATCATCTAATTCACTTGTTAACCGTTTTCTCATCAGTAAATAAATAAAAATCACAGCTAGACCGGCAGAAATGGTATAACTTGAATCAATCAGCAACATAGCCATTATGCACAATCCGGCTCCAAAAAGCGATAATGAGGCAGGAACATAAATAGTCGGCCTCCAGCTCGGATTATTCATCAAACTTTCAAAACCAGCCGCTAGATTTAATACACCGTAGGAAATGAGAAAGAACATCGTAAGAATCGGAGCAATATAATTTAAATCACCCAAATACAAACAGATCGCCACAATTCCCAGAGTTATCAAACTAGCCGCCCTGGGTTCCTTATTAACTCCAAATTCGCTGCCAATAAACTTAGGAACAATACCATCTAGTGCTAAAGCCTGCAATGTTCTAGGAGCCGCCATGATTGACCCTAAGGCACTTGACAGGGTGGCGCCGAAGATACCCAATATAATTAAAGGACCGCTCCAAGCAATAGATTCCATAATCATCGAATCCTGTTGCAAGACTGATCCGGGCACCCTTGACCATAACACGTAGGCAACTGATAAATAAACCAATAAGCCAAAAACAACGGCTGCGATTGTCCCTCGGGGAATTGATCTTTGAGGATTCTTAAGGTCCCCTGACATTGAAACTCCGGCCTCTAAACCTGTCACAGCTGGGAAAAATAGAGCAAAAGCTGCCCAATACTTCATAGCAGTCGGAGCTAATTCAGCTGTTTGGGAGAATGCTGTTTCTTCCGCTCCTACAAAAAATGAGATCAAAGATAGTATTACAGCAATAAAGATCAAAAATTGCGTCCGCATCACGAGATTTGTTGAAATTAGGTTGATGACTCCTAATACTGCTAATGTTCCAAATTCAATTAAGTTCAAATTGATGAATGGTAATACATAATGAACCGTTTCTGCAAAACCCATGATATAGAAAGCAATACCAATCGATTGTGCACAATACAGGGGGATTCCAATTGAGCTGCCCACTGCAACGCCAAATGAACGAGAAATAATAAAATACGCACCACCTCCGCCTACTTTCATATTTGTAGAAGAAGCAGAGATAGAAAAAGCCGTGATTAAAGTAATCGTAGAAGCTAGAAAAATAATTGAGAAAGTAGTAATTAGCCCCATTTCACCTACAATCAATCCCAGGCGCAAATAGAGGATCACTCCCAAAATCGAAAGAGTACTAGGAAGGAATACACCATGGAATGTTCTAAAGCCTTCGAGCCCCTTTTCAACCATTAAAAACTTCAAAATTGAATTAAAAATTTTATTTTTAAATGACTGCTCGTACAACTTCTCACTATCGACAAAATCCATAAATGCCTTTTATTATAAAAAATTCAAGTGTAACTCACACGATGCGAAAAGGTAAATTCGCAAATATCTGTTTTGTTGTCAATATATAATAGTTTTTCTTCGCGAAAACCTAATGATCTTTTACTTAGTGAGCTTTGAAGTCTCTTTATTTTGATTTTTTGAGGTACTTGTCTACGCCTATGGCGATGCCCCAGGCGAGTTTTTTTAAGTAGACAGGATCTTTGATGAGGTCCATTTCCTCCTGATTGGTCAAAAAGCCACCTTCCACCAAGATTGCGGGCATTTTAGTTTCGCGAATGACGGCAAAGTTACCCTTTTTTACACCGCGGGATTTGGCTTGGGTGGTGTTAATGAGGGAATCTAAAACGAGGGCTGCAAGCTCTTTTGAGGACTGCGTACGGCTTACATTCTCATCTGCTTGATAATAAAACACTTCAATCCCTTTTGCCTCTTTGCTTGGAGCGGAGTTGTAATGAACGCTCACAAAGAGTGCGGGATCGATCTGGTTGGCTTTTATGGCACGATCTGAAAGCGGAATAAACACGTCTTCATTACGGGTCATTTTTGTTTCATAGCCCATTTGACGCAAATAATCGCTCAAGAAGCGTGACGTAGCCAGGGTCAAAAATTTTTCCTGATAAAAAGGTTTTATCAATGACTTAGTCCCTGCATCTTCTCCTCCATGGCCGGGATCAATGACAATCAATTTGGGTTTGATTTTTGGAGGTATGATGACGGGATTCGGCACATAAGCGATCTCATCTGAATCGTAAGAGGGTTGCGGAACGACATAATAGTTCGATTTTGTAGGCGCGCAAGCTGCCATCGCCGTTAAAAGAAAAAGAAGGAAAAATTTGTGCATTAGACCGTTAACTTTGAAGATTTTTGACGGCACAGCTCAGCAGCTATTCTTCCGTCATCGAATTCGATCGTCTTGTGGGCAAAGATCTGGTAAGACTCATGCCCCTTTCCCGCAATGAGAATGATATCTCTTGGATTGGATTGCTCAATGGCCTTTTCAATGGCGCGCTTTCTATCCAGTTCAACAACGAAGCTGTCAGGTTTTTCAAATCCGGATAAAATTTCTCGGCAGATCGCTTCCGGATCTTCGCTTCTAGGGTTGTCAGAAGTCACAATGGTAAGATCAGAATACTGCTCTGCTACTTGTGCCATTTTGGGTCTCTTCGTTGCATCGCGATCGCCGCCGCAACCAAATACAGTTGTGACTTTACCTTCCTTAAACTCTACCAACGTCTCCAGAACGTTTTGCAAGGCATCGTCGCTATGGGCAAAGTCGACGTAAATCTGCAATCCCAAATCGTTCGGGACGGGCTGAAGTCTTCCCGGGACAGCAGGAAGATCTTTTAACAAAGGAAGGATCTTGTTTAAGGGATGTCCACCGGCGACCAGGGTTCCAATTGCCGCCAGCGCATTGTACACATTAAATCTTCCGACCAGAGGAATTTCTACCGGATAGCGCACACCTTCAAAATCAAGCAAGAACGAGGATCCATGGGGCGTCAAACGGATAGAGGAAGCCTTCAAATCGGCGTCCCCTAACAGACCAAAAGTCAAAAGGCGTGCTGAGCAGCCCTTAACAATGCGTTCTGCCCAAGGGCTGTCGATATTGAGGACAGCACATGAAGGTTGAACGCCTTTTTTATCTTTTTCGGCGCGAAGATGATTTCTAAACAAAAGGTTTTTTGCGTCAGCATAAGCTTCCATCGTATGGTGGTAATCGAGATGGTCTAGCGAAAGGTTCGTAAACACAGCCACGTCGAAATCAATGCGGTTGACACGTCCCTGAATGAGAGCGTGCGACGTCACTTCCATCACCGCTGCTTTGCACCCATGCAGACACATTTCCCGTAGCATTTTCTGGTTGGAAAGCACGTCAGGTGTAGTTCTCGTTGCTTGGTAGCGATGTTTTCCAATAATATATTCAATGGTTCCAATCAATCCGGCAGGGCCGACAAGGGCGTCTAAAAGATACTTAATCAAAAATGCGGTTGTCGTTTTTCCGTTTGTTCCTGTGATCCCTACCATAAATAAGTTAGAACCTGGATCCTGATAAAACTCTTTTGCAAGCTCCCCTTCGATGGCAGCAGGAGACGTCGTGATAATCTGCACAATCTCTTTTCTCGAAGGATCGTACATGTCCGTTAAAACAGCTGCAGCACCCGCAGCAACCGCTTCAGAAATATAGCGGACGCCGTCATCGACAAGGCCCTTTTTGGCAATAAAGAGGTTGCCGGGAGCGACCAACTTGGAATTGGAGCATAATCCGGTGATCTCAAGCTCTTTTGAGCCTTTAATCTCAACGTCTTTAATATTTCTGAATAATTTTTTTAACTTCATAATTTTACACAGTCATTCGCATTTTAAGGAGCATTCCATTT
>JBKEAL010000189.1:0-8969 GCA_047972195.1 Parachlamydiaceae bacterium | reverse complement strand
CATCGATCACTAGAAGCGGGCCTTCCAGAAGGCCTTCGATATAACGGTCGATCTCCTTGGCGGTTTTGATCTTCAACCAGCCTTCATTGGAACGGATCATCCAGTCTCCAACGCCGACAATCTCCCGTTTGCCGGACACTTTAAACAGCGAATGCACTTTCGTTCTGGCACCGACATAGGCAAAATCGCTTTGCGGATTTAATACAGGCCGCGGATCGGGCTGTTTAATCAAAGAGTAAAGAAGTTTCTGAGCGCCGCTAGCGGAATAGAGCTCCAGTGTGATCAACTTCTCATCCACTTTAGCGACCTTTAAGATGGGCTGGCCTCGCACATCCTCCCCTTTTTTCACCTCTCTCCAGTGATCGGAATCAAAAACAAACTGGGCACCCGGTTCAAAATAGAGATCGTATTGGCCTAAGTCATTTTTAAAGAGGACGCGCTCTCTGCCTTGCGCGAACTTGAACTCATCGCCGCCATGCGTTTCTAAAAACAGATCCTTGCCTGCCCATTTCGCGCCCTGTCTCATAAGCAGCGTTTGGTCAGCGCGAAGAGACCCTATATTCCACACCGGTTGGGGAAGAGGGAGCGGTCTTTCCTTCAAAATAAACTCACTGTTAGACTTTGGCTGCTGTGAGAGAGAGCCATCTTCATTTTGCACCGTGACAGAAAGAGCGACATCCGCTCCTCTTAACAATGGAACAAACCACAAAGAAGTGGGCTGATTTTTAGAGCTGAATCGGAAATCGTTGCCTTCCCGCACTAAATAAACCTTCTCTCCTGCTCGAATAGGCACGATCTCTTTTGAAGGAACCAGGGTGAAAAACAGTTCGGGAGGGTTTTTAGGTGCGTCTTCCCTCACATTTTTTCCATGAAAGGCTAAGTAAGGTTGTAAATTGGGAACATTGAGCTGAATCGGAGCGAATTCCAGTTGCAGAGTGGAATAACTCTCGGACTGCGAGGATTGTGGAAAACTAAACGAACGGGTCGGGAGGACTGCATTCTCTGCAGCCATAGGAGGCTGTTCATAACTGTCGATCGTCTGAAATTTGTAAAAAAGAGCGGCAGTCAGAAACGAAAAACAGAGAACAGAAACTAATAATAAAACAATACCGCTTTTATAAATTCCCATAATTTAATTATGCAACAATTAGTTGATTTAAAGTAACTAAATTTGAAAAAATCCATTGAAAAAATTGCAACCTTTTGCAGTCCTTCAACTTAGGGGTGCATAGCACGGAAATTTGCGATTTTAGCTTGCAGCCATTCATCGCAGATGGTAATGTCTTCGACCGTAAACGCCCCCTTTCTGAATGTGGAAAGGTTGTCAACAACTTCAAAGGACCAAAACATGCTGGTGTGCGATCTTTCAGAGTCTTGGCTTCAATTTCTCGACGTAGCAAAGACACGCTGCTCTGCTGCTGCCTTTGGAAATTGGCTCCAACCGATCAAGGTAGCAGAACCTTTCCATGGCGAAGAGATCGTTCTTGAAATCCCGAACATCTTCGTAAAAGAGTACCTGCTTTCTAATTTTAGAGAAGACTTGATCGCCTTTTTGCCGTTGACAGCCGAAGGGGAGCCATCGATCCGCTTTATCGTCGTCCAGCCTGCCGTTGAACCTAAATCTTCCGCTGCACCTGCGCCTTCCGCAGAAACGGAAGATGCGTCACCGCTCTTTGAGTCCAAGCTCAATAACCACTACCGATTTGAAACATTTATCGAAGGGCCGACGAACCAGTTTGTCAAATCCGCCGCAATCGGCGTTGCTTTGCGCCCCGGCCAATCCTACAATCCCTTCTTCATTCACGGCGGCGTCGGCCTTGGAAAAACACACTTACTGCATAGCATCGGACATCAAGTACGCGCCAACCATAAAAAGCTGCGCGTTCAGTACATCACCACCGAAGCATTCATCAATGACTTAGTCGATAGCTTGAGAAGTAAAACCGTGGACAAAATGAAGCGTTTTTACCGATCTGATATTGACATTCTCCTCCTGGATGATATCCAATTCCTTCAAAACCGCTTAAGTTTTGAAGATGAATTTGCCAACACGTTTGAAACGCTCATCAATCAGAACAAACAGATTGTGATCACAAGCGATAAACCTCCAGCGCAATTGAAACTTTCAGAGAGAATGATCGGTCGTATGGAATGGGGCTTAGTTGCTCACATCGGCATCCCGGAACTTGAGACCCGCGTGGCCATCCTGCAGCATAAGGCTGAGCAAAGAGGGCTGCACATCCCCAATAAAGTGGCCTTTTTCATCGCAGAGCACATCAACAACAACGTGCGTCAGCTCGAAGGCGCGATCAACCGCTTAAGCGCTCATTGCCGCCTGCAAAATCTCAACATCACAGAAGAGCTGGTAGAAAGAGCGCTTTGCGAGATGCTTCAATCCGCCCCTCGCCAGAAAATCACCGTCGAACAGATCTTAAAGAGCGTAGCCACCATCTTCCAAGTCAGAGTCAGCGACATTAAAGGCTCCGGCCGAACAAAAGAGATCGCCCTCTCCAGACAAGTGGCCATGTACCTCGCTAAAGAGATGATCAACGAATCGCTCGTCATGCTAGGCGCCTCTTTCGGAAAGACCCACTCGACCATTCTTCACGCATGCAAAGCCATTGAAGAAAAATTGGCACATGATGATATGCTGCGCAGAAGAATAGGCATGGTCAGACGCAACATAGAAGGCTAAATGGTCAAACTGTTTCGCAGGCGATCTACAAAAGTCGGAACTCCTCCGGGTAGCTTAATCTACACCGGAGATGAGATCAGCAAACCCTCAGAGCTGCGCGCAATTTTTTTCGATGAAAACACTTACCTTGAAAAAGAGGTCAACTCCATTGAAGAAGCGCTGAAAATCAAGAAAAAAGACCAGAAGGTGTGGCTTGAAATCACAGGCGTTTCCGATCCAAAAACCATCAATTCGATCGGTAACTTTTTAAAACTGCACCCTCTTCTTCTCGAAGACATCATGAGCCCTGCCCAGCGCTCCAAGCTGGACGACTATAGGGATTATATCTATATTGCCACGCGCGTCCTGCGCTTTTCATCGCCTTCAGACGGTATTTTGGAAGATGAGCAGTTGAGCATCGTGTTAAACTCTGAACTGTTGATCACCTTTGTCGAAAAAGAGTGCGGCGTGCTCGCGCCCATCCGGGAAAGATTGAAAAAGCCCGCGAGCCGCATGCGGCAAAAAGGGGTCGATTATCTCGCCTATGCTATTCTAGACTCCATCGTCGACCACTACTTCCTTGCATTGGAACGCGTCGACCATACGTTAGAAGGCCTCGAAGAGGAACTCTTAACCGATCCGAAACCCAACACGCTATTCACTATCCAGAAAATTAAGCGGGAAATGGCCCTACTCCGCAAAATCATCTGGCCCACGCGAGAACTGATCAACCACTTCAGAAGAATTGAGTCCCCACTCATACACAACGCAACCAAAGTCTACGCTTACGACGTCTACGACCACACCATCCAAGCTATTGAAACCGTAGAAAGCTTTCGCGATGTCACCTCCGGCATGATCGACATCTACCTATCGACGATCAATCAAAAAATGAACGAAATCATGAAGGTATTGACCGTCGTCGCTACTATCTTCGTCCCTCTGACCTTCATCACCAGCCTCTACGGCATGAACTTCAAAGCCATGCCCGAACTCGATTCCGAATGGGGTTATCCTCTAGTTCTCCTCGCCATGGCCGCCATCACCCTTCTCATGCTCTGGTTCTTCCGCCGCAAGCGCTGGATTTAAATTTTGTAACTAATTTTTACAAATTATTATTAATTTGATAAAATTAGTTTATGGGTAATTGCACTGTCGCCCTATTTGGTGAAGCTGAAAGGGGAGAGTACTCCTACGGTTATTATTGCCGCTACTTAGAAGAGCTCGCCGAACTGTTCGGCAACCCTCCTGAAGACAGCTCCGGCCTCTACTATGCTACACAAATCATCCTCTACCACCACCCCTTGATCTTCTTCCGCGTCGAAGAGGAAGGCTTTAGCAAACAGGACTACCTAAGAGGCGTGAAAATTCTCGAATCCAGTCCCCATCTAGAGCATGTAAAAGCCCTCTGCGCCCCAGGCGTCGGCGACCGCTCCATCTTGAACGCCCTCTTCCCCTTCTGCCACGAAGAGCAGCGCCTCTTCATCACCAACGAAAAAGACCTCCTCGACTATCTACTTTATGTGTAATTGCGTAAAGTTGTAGTTTACGTATTTACGCATAAGGCACACACAGGAATTACATGAGTTCGCATCTACGACAAAATCATCACAAAGTTCGACTGACAGTTGAATGCTCTATTGATGAAAAAACCTATATCAAAATGTTAGCTGCAAAAAAAACATATGACAATTAGCGAACTATTGCTATCTCCAGTGAGAGCCATGATCGCCTCGCGCAAAAATCGTAAACAAAGTGCTAAAACCCTGGAAGCTCTCAAAGAATCAAGGGAAGCAAAACTGGAAAGCTATAAAAATTTAGATGATTTCTGGAATGCAATGGGTATTAATCCCGATGTTAGTTCCAATTACAATGGTTAAATCGATCTGAAAGTTTATAAAAAGTCATCCAGATTTTGAATGATCTACTTATATTACCTCATGAAATTCTTCGAGTAAAACTTGGAGTTTACTTCACAAAGATTGTGTCTCCATCTCTTCTAAATCTAGATCCTCTTCCTCATTCAGATCCGTGTCCACAACTTCCCCCGATTCTTCGGAAGAGAAAGAATCGAGGAGCCTTAACTCTTCCTCTTCCGGCTTGACGTAGCAGATGCCGGGGTAAATAGTGGCTCCGATGAGGAGTTTTGCGATTCTGACGATGCGGAAAGCGGGCGTGATAAATATGAGGAAGAAATAATCCGCTAGGGTGATCGCCTGTCTTTTCAGCTGGTGCCATTTTTCGGGCGAACGGATGGAAGAGAAGAGGCAGATCGCCAACTGTCCGATTTTTTGGCACATCAGGATGAGATTGAAGCAGGCATAGACTGGGATTTTAAAGGGGAGAAGCAGTGCATCTTTGACAAAGGTAAGAGCGGAACATTTCCGGCCTCCGCGGGAAGAAATCTTCCAGTAATCAGGATGCGGAATCCTAGCTGTCAACCGCTCCACTTCATGGGCAGCTAACGGGAAGAACATGGATAAACCATGATGTCCACAGCCAAAGAACTCACCGTCAAGGTAGGGTGGTGAGGGTCTTTTGCGCTGATCGGTTCGATGCAGACAAACGTCGCGTCTTTAGTTCTGTAGAGTTGCCAGCTATTTTCCTGGCACTGGCATCGAGAGGCAACCTTCAAATCGAACTCTTTCGTCCTAAGGTAAACTTCCCCTTTTAAAGGGTCGGGATAAAAGTGAAAATTCTCATCCACTTCTGTTTCTGGCGATAATTTAAAGGGGAATTTTTGCTCTTTGGATGTAGCACATTCTACAATCCCTTCTTTGTCCGGAAGCCTGTAATAATAGTGCAGGCCTACTAATGAATCGGTATCGCTTACCACGGAAAGGTCGATATGGAGGCCTTCACCATCCAGCATGACGTTGAAACGCATCTCAAAATCCTGGCCTTCGATATCTTTTAGAGCTACGCCCTCCCAGAGGCTTTTCCCGGAGAGTTTAGCGATGATTTTCTGCTCTTTTTGTTCCCATTGCCAGGGAGCATACCGCGCCACACCGTGCGAAAAGGGATCTGAGACGCCATGCGCCTTGTTATAGGCAATGTGAGGGAATTTTTCTTCGTGATCGACGACAGGGACCAACTCAGGCAGTCTGCGGTGGAAGTGGGGCCCGATTAGTACGCCTAAACCCTTGCTATTGGACTCAAACGCCTCTTTGGTCGCTTGATCGATCACCTCTATGCCGCCTCTCTTAAAGCTGGCAAGGGTCATTCCGTGCGTGGGCACAAAATGCGCTTCAAGCGGTGTTCCATCCTCCAGGAAATGTTTAAGAACGACCGTTTCCAGGTTTACCCCCCGGCTTTTTAAGTTCGTTTAGCTTCTCTTTTGAATATTTTCTCATCAGGATAAGAAAATAATTGAAAATACCAAAGAGGATCAAGAGATAAACTGCTTTTTTTGTGGGAAAATAGGTGTCGATTTGCGCATCTGCGGGCTTTTTAGGATTGAAATAGACGACTTGATGCTCTTCTTTTAGTTCAGGGATTGCAGCTTCCGCTTTATACGGATTGCGGAATTTCTCCCCTTTTAACGTTTCTGTTTTTTGGTAACTCGCACCATCGACCTGGTAGTCGTAATTCACTTCAATGCGGTAATCTTCCTCGCCAAAAGCCTTTACCTTCCATTCTGCATGGGAAATTGCTGTCTTTTCTGTTAAGTATTTAAAGTGCATCCATTCCCAATAGAGCGGAAAGCCGAAATAGGCAAAACCGGCAATGATCAAAGCAAGAACAATTCCATACACTTGAGCGATATTCATCATGCCAACCTTTTAAACTCTTCAGGGGCAGTAGACCGGAAAGACAACTTCTTCCGCGACACAGGATGGACAAAAGCCAAAAAGGCCGCATGAAGAGCCAAACTGCGAATGGGATTGGACACTGCGCCGTACTTGCTATCTCCTACCACAGGGTGCCCCGCTTTCTGGCAATGTACCCGAATCTGATTTTTGCGGCCAGTTTCCAGTTTCAATTTTACTCTCGAAAACCGGGAAGAGGCCCCTATCACCTCGTAATGGGTGATCGCAAGGCGCCCTTTTGTGCTGTCATGAGTTTCATGCACTCGGTAGGCTGCATCTTCGTAAAGATAGGACTTAAAAGTGCCCTTTTCCGGCCGAAGCTTCCCCTCGACAATTGCCAAGTACTCCCGTTCAATGTCGTGCGCTTCAAACAATTTCTTCAATCCCTCATATCCTGCGTCGCTTAAGGCAAAAACCATTACCCCTGAAGTATCTTGGTCTAAACGGTGGACAACCTGCACTCTTCGAGGTTTGTAATGGCGCTTTAAAATGGCATGCAAAGTATCGCCTGTTTCAAATGCCGTCGCTACGCTGAGCAGCCCAGAGGGCTTTTCGACAATGACCAGGTCGCTATCCTCATAAAGGAGTTTTACCCCTTCAGGAAGAAACTGCGCTTTGGCGCCCAGCTCCACAACCGCGCCAGCCGGAACGTCGGATTCCAGCTTTTTGACAGGAGCGCCATCGACCAGACAGCGGCCTTCCTGAATCCATTTTTTGAAGGTAGTCTTGGAACTGCCGGGCGAAAGAGACTGCAGCGCCTCTAATAAAGAAATCGGTTTCTCTGCTTTAAATTTCATCCCTGGAAAACTCTTATTGATCAAAATAGAAGATCCGCTTATAATCATGTTTCTCTTCTTTAAATTCAATGAGGAAAGAATGGCAAAAGAAACTGCTGACAAAAACAAAAAAGTAAAACGCCCAACGCCTCTTAAGCGCGATGAGCAAAACGCGAAAAGCAATGCGAGAAACCGCGCTGTAAAATCCCGCGTTCTGACTACTATCCGTTCTTATGAAGAGTCGCTGACTAAAGGCGATGCAACTTCTTCCAAAGAGAAGTTGAATGACGTATATAGCGTCCTTGACAAAGCTCTTCAAAAAGGCGTTCTGAAAAAGAACATGGTTAGCCGCAAAAAAGCACGCTTAACTGCCCGCTTGAGCGCCTAATTCAGAGGAGCTGCTGAACTGATCAGACAGCTCTTTCTGTATTTCCTTTTTTTCGAAAATATGCGATCCTTCCGTTCATGAAATCGTATATTTTCTTTTTTATTTCCTCCCTTTCGCTCTTTGCATTCGACCTGCCCCCCTCGATTCCGATCGAAATTCCCATGAGGGACAAAGAAACTCTCGAGGCAGATCTTTACCTGCCCTATCCAGGCGCAAAAAACTTGCCCTGCATCCTCATTAGAAGCCCTGCAGGAAGGCAAAACCCTTATGCGCTCATGTATCTCTCTCTTCTCAAGGAAGGGTATGCCATTGTGATCCAGGAAACGCGCAGCATCAAGGATACCGAAGGAAAGACACTGCCATTCATCTCCGATGGATGGGGCGATCAGCAAGACGGATTTGATACGATCGAATGGCTCGCAGAAGCCCCCTTTACCAATGGAGAGATCGGCACCGTTGGCGCTTCCGCCATGGGTATCACGCAACTTCTACTCGCGCCTACGCGTCCCAAGGGACTGAAGGCGCAATACATCGCTTTCGCCTGCTCCGATTTCTACCACCAAGGTCTCTATCACGATGGCGAACTGATGAAGCACCAGATTGAAAACTGGTTAGCTCTTTACGCCAAACATCCCGATGCTTACAGCACTATCTATACTCAACCACGCTACAACACGTTTTGGGAGCAGTTCAACATGCTTCCATTGGCCGGTCACTGCAACAAGCCCGCGCTGCACGTTGGCGGTTGGTACGACACCTTCTTAAAAGGCTCTTTAGAAGCCTACTCTAATTTGCAAGAGAGTGGAGGCGCTGGATGCAAAGGAGCTCAAAAGCTAGTTGTGGGCCCTTGGTGCCACTTGTGGCCCCATTTTAAAAACTTTGGCGAATACGATTACCCTCAAGAGGCATTGAATCCGCCCCTGGACTTCACTCCGGAGCGCTGGTTTGCAGGCTATCTAAAACAGGACACTTCCGGCATCGATGCCCTCCCACCCGTTCTCTACTATGTCATGGGAACTGTAGACGGCTCCCCCTCGTCAGGAAACCGCTGGGAAAAAGCAGATCACTGGCCAATCGCGCACAATAAAGCGCCTCTTTTCTTATCGCAAAAAGGCTTATCGACGCGCCCTTCCGAGTCATCGGAAACCTATAAATACAGCTACGACCCTGAAAACCCCATTCCAACCCTAGGTGGACGCAATCTGTTCCTCCCTTCGGGCCCTGTCGACCAAAGACCTATCGAGAGCCGCAACGACTTGCTTCTGTTTACCTCAGAACCCCTTGAAAACGATCTTGAGGTCACAGGCAACATTGAAGCGATT
>JBKEAL010000153.1:0-19510 GCA_047972195.1 Parachlamydiaceae bacterium | reverse complement strand
TTCTTTCCTTTTCTTCCTTCAGCAAAAAGCGTGCTGTAAGATTCCATTTTTCTAAGAAAATCGGACAAAGTATCGTAGGAATAGTGCTTAAGAGAGGCTTTTAGAGGGACTTCTTTGAGAGATTTCTTTTCCACGCTTTCGTGCACTAGCGCGTTGCTGAATTGGGTGCCTTTTTTGTTGTAAAGTCTAACCACCCGATCGGGCCACCAACCGCAAGAATAGATCCACTTGCCGTTGAATAGGTTTTTACGAGGCACCGAATAGATGCACTGAGAGTCTAATTTTAAGCCATTAATCTCCTCTAAAAGCTCCTTGGAAGGGATTTCATCGGAATCGATGGACAAAATCCAGTCGTTTTTGGCAAGGGTTGAGGCTTTGTTATGGGTTGGGCCAAATCCGGAAAAAGGCCCTTCCACGATGCGGCAGTTGGGGAATCTTTTAGCGATTTCCATGGTGCGGTCTTGAGAGCCGTTGTCGTAGAGAAGAACTTCGTCGAACTGTTTTAGCGATTCGAGAAGTTCCTCAAGATGCTTTTCACTGTTCTTTGCCAGAATGGTCGCGCTGATCATGCAAACACGTCTTCCGCTGCTCGCATTACTCTTTCGGCGTGGCCTTCGACGCTCACAGGGCTTTCCACCCACTGCACAACGCCCTCTTCGTCGAAAATAAACGTCGAACGGACAATGCCTTTCTTCCCATCGTCGCCGGTTTTCACAACGCCGCATTTCCCGGCGAGATCTAACTGCGTATCGCACAAAAGAGGGAAGGTAAGTTCGTGGTCTCTGATGAATTTTTGATGAGAAGCCTCTCCGTCGGGGCTTACACCTACCACCAGGAAGTTCATCTCTTCAAAAGCGTCGATGAGGTCTCGAAACTGACATGCTTCTTTGGTGCAGCCTGGGGTGTTGTCTCTGGGGTAAAAGTACAAAATGAATGGAGCCCCTTTGAGGTCATCCAGAGTGACGGTTTCTCCGTCGCTATCTTTTAGCGAGAAATCGGGTGCTGATTGCCCTATTTTTAATAAATTGCTCATAATATCACTCCTTATAGATAATTAGCGTATCAGAAGAGTAGCATTTGCCCAAATCATAAGTTTGGGTATACTTAAGATTATGCCCATTACACCAAAAAACATCATTGTAAAGATGCCCAACTGGATCGGAGATGCCGTCATGGGCATGCCGATTCTTGAAGATATCAAGAAACGCTATCCCCAGGCCAAGCTTTCCGTCTTTTGCTTGAGCCACATGACGGCATTGTTTGATAACAACCCTTTTGTCGATGAGGCGATCGGTTATAAAAAGCCAAACGGGTGGATCCATCGGAAAGAGCATCGCGATCTGATTGATCTGATTCGCTTAGGAGATTATGACTTAGGGATTCTTTTGACCAATTCTTTTAGTTCGGCGTGGTGGTTTTACTGGGCAGGTGTCAAAGAGCGCATTGGATTTAAGACGCAGGGCCGTTCGCTTCTGCTAACGAAAGGCGTAATGTATCCGAAAAACTTGGAAAAAGAGCACCTCGTCTATACCTATAAACGATTGCTAGAGCCGCTCGGCATCCCTCCATCTTCGACCAAGCCAAGGCTATATCTCGGAGAGTCAGATCTTCAGTTTTCTGAGTCCATGCTGACATTATATAAAGTTCCAAAACGGGCAAACATCATCGGAATCAACCCTGGAGCCGCTTATGGATCGGCTAAATGCTGGCCGCCTGAAAGATTTAAAGAGGTCACAAAAAAGCTTGCACAGGATGAACGAAACTACATCTTTTATTTCGGGGATAATTCGAGTAAACAGATGATCGAAGGCATTCTGGAAGGGGTTCCTGGCAATGTAATTAGTCTGGCGGGCAAAACGTCTTTGAGAGAGTTGATTGCGATGATTGGGCGCTGCTCTGCGCTGTTGACCAACGACAGCGGCCCCATGCACATCGCTTCAGCTTTGAATGTCCCTCTCGTTGCGCTTTTTGGATCGACGAATGAGGTAAAAACAGGGCCTTACAACGGGGAAACCGTCATTCATAAACACGTCGAGTGTTCTCCTTGCTATAAGAGAGTGTGTCCTATAGACTTCCGCTGCATGAAAAGAATTGAAGTGGACGAAGTATATAATAATGTGGTAAAATTGTTGAACGTAAAATAATAGGTTTCAGTTGCTTACATTTTTCATCGCCGTTTTATTGTTTCCGTTTATATTGATCATAGCTTTGGTTTCGGTCGTGTTTTTCTCGTTGCTGTTTTTGCGTGCCAAAAATAGGGCTGCAAAAACACAGAAGCATACTCGGCAAAACCCCGGCTATAAGCCTAATGATGGCGTAGAACTTGAGGCAAAAGTTGAATTGCTCCAAAAAACCCGAGTCCGCGAACCCTGATCCCGCTTTGGTTGAAAGGCTCCGTGCTGTCCTGCACAAAGAACCTTTAAGCCACACCTTCACCCCCCTTCTTACCTTCAATACAGCTGAAAACGAACGCGATTGCGAGTCGCTGGGTTTGCACCTCCTCCAAGAAGGGAAGTGCGCCTGTTTAGTCGTTGCCGGAGGGCAAGGCTCGCGGTTGAATTTCTCAGGCCCAAAAGGAGCTTTTCCCTTTTCTACCGTAAAGAACAAGTCGTTCTTTGAGCTGTTAGCAGAGAGATGCTGTGCGGCTAGTGCAAGAGCGAATAGGCTCATTCCTTTGGTGATCATGACCTCGGAAGAGAACAGGTGTGAAACCGAAGCTTTTTTCAGAAATCATCATCTTTTTGGTCTAAAACTGGAACAGCTCCATTTTTTTACTCAAGGAAGCTTGCCGCAGCTCACTGAAGAAGGAGAAATTGCAAGGGATGCTCAAGGAGATGTGCTTTATGGACCTGACGGAAATGGCGGGGCGTTGAAGTCGTTTGTCGGATCGGGAGTGGCTTCTGCATTGCAGAAGCAAGGCGTTGAATACTTCACCTTCCACATCATCGACAATGCCCTGGCAGATCCTTTCGATCCGCTTCTTTTCGGATTCCATGCGAAAAAACAGGCAGATGTCACAGTCAAAAGCGTTTCCAGAATCAATTCAGAAGAGAAAGTGGGTGTGCTTGTCGTCGAAAATGGCAAAACGGCAGTGAAGGAGTATTCTGAAATATCTACCAGCAGTGATACTTATTCTATTGCAAACATCAGCCTCTACTGTTTTTCACTTCCTTTTGCCTTCCATGTCGCCCAAATGCCAATGCCCATCCACAAAGCATTTAAGAAGTCGCTCTGGAAGTTTGAATATTTTATCTTCGATCTTCTAGCCTTCTCTCGAAAGACAGAAGTTCTTCTTTATCCTAGAACAGGCAACTTTGCTCCTCTGAAGGAGTTGCGAGACGTTGAAATTGTGCGGCAAGCGATGCAAAAGGCAGATCAAGCATTACTCTACTCTCTAACAGGCAAAACCTACTTCTGCCAAGAGGTTGACCGCGCTTTTTATTACTTGACTCTAACGCAAAAAGAAGAGATTAAGGCTCACTCCCCACGGGATGAGCCTTGGATTGAATTTAGAGATTAGACATTTATGGATTTAACCCAATTTTGCTCAGCCTTTTGTAGATCGCTGGACAGTATTCTCAATAATTGCTGTGTTTTTTGAGCTGTTAGTATGATTGTATCTTGAATCGCCTTCTGAAATTCTGCTTGTCTTTCCTTTGGCATCTTCTCAAAAGTAATGGCGTTGAGTCCTGACAACCCTTTGAGTCCCTCTGAAGAAATTAAGAGAAAGAGTTTCTCGACGTCCTCAGGAGTAATGCCTTGATGGTCTTTCTCTATCCACTTATCTTGAAAAGCAGGAAATTCAGCTTTAAAGTCCTCTTTTTTAAGTCCTCTAAAAGCTACCCAGTGGGCCAATCCCCATCCATTTTCATCTTTCTGTTCCCATCCTTCTTTTTCAGTTTTTACCACAAGATAAATGGCAAGTGAACGAGTCGATTTAAATCTTTCAACTGCATAGAAAAAAGGTTTTTGAGTAGTAGTCAATTGACAAGGCATGGATTTAACCATGGTCAAGGCTACGTTGTTTCCGGCCTTGTTCTTTTTGGAGTAATTGATCGGGCTATTTTCTGCTAGGAAGGAGACAAGAGGCCATTCTCTTCTTTCGATGGCAACTTGCAAAGGCATATTTCCTTTTTCATCCTGAATACCGGCAAAACTTTGTAATAGATCCCTGGTAGGATTGTCGTCCCAGTGATCAGCAATATATGGGTAGGGTTTACCCATTAGATGATTTAACGTGTTTAGCTCTCCGCCATCTGTTGGAAAGTGGCTGGCAATGAGGTGCAAGGGGGTGACGTTGACTTCATCCCATGGCCTCTTTTTTTCTTCGTGGATAGCATCTGCTAAATGGTCGCCTAGCGCGCGATAATTTGTCAGGACGCGATACGTTTTGCTTTCTGTGAAGGAGACGGAGCGAGAAACAACTCTAGGTAAAATAGCTCTTGCGGCAGAAAAGCAATCAGATACTGGTCGAAACATAGTGGCTCCTTAAGTTGATAGTTAGATGAAAAAGCTTTCTGGAAGCTTTATGCGAGGTGTTTATGCCTCTTGAATCGATTCTAGTGGTCAAAGCACGATAATTGCAATGAGAAAAAAGATTTTACAAATCGCAATAAATGAGAAAATAAGGTAAATTAAAGTGTTATGGCAAAGATAGGTTTTTTAGGTTCGGGGTCTTGGGGATTTTGCTTAGCCTCGCTATTGGCTTCTAACGGGCATCAAGTGACTTCCTGGTCTAAAGACGAAGCGCTTGTAAAAAAGCTCAATGCAGGTGAGGATCACCCCTTTTTACCTCACCATGCCGCCAAGAAAGGCATGCATTTCACTACAGATTTGGCAGAAACGCTTCAAGGTGCAGAGCTTCTTATCGAAGCGGTGACTTCTGCGGGATTTCGCGAAGTATTAAGCAAAGTGAAACAGTTAAAGTGCCCTCTTGTGATCACTTCCAAAGGCATTGAGCAAACGACGGGTGAAATCTTGCCTGAAGTGGCTGTGGAGGTGTTTGGAGAGGCTGCCAGGCCTTTAGTAGGCATATTGAGTGGGCCGAGCTTTGCTGCAGAAGTGGTGGCTGGGTTGCCGACCTCGGTTGTGGCGTCTGCCTATAACCCTGATGAGATGCGATTGATTTCTGAAGCGTTTACCAACCAAACTTTCCGGGTGTATCCGAATGGCGATGTCAAAGGAGTGGCCTTTGGAGGCGCTCTGAAAAATATTATTGCGATCGCCTGCGGCATTAGCGATGCCTTAGGCTTGGGTAATAGCACGAAAGCTGCTTTGATGACGCGTGGATTGCATGAGATCCGCAAACTAGCGGTCGCTGCAGGATGCAAGGCGGATACGTTAAATGGCCTCTCAGGCATGGGAGACCTCTGTTTGACTTGCAGTTCGACCTTGAGCAGAAATTATCGCTTTGGCGGACTTCTGGCGAAGGGTGCATCTCCCCAAGAGTCGAAAAATGAGATCCAGATGGTAGTTGAAGGGGCTTATACATGTGTATCTGCGCTAGAACTCAGCAGAAAGTACGCTGTGCCTATGCCGATTTCAGAGCTTGTCTACAAGATCATCTACGAAGGGGTAAGCTGTAAAGAGGCTGTCTCTATGCTCATGCAAAGGCCGATCAAGGAGGAGCATTTATGAAGGTCATCACTCCTGCCCAAATGCGCAGCCTGGAAGATCAGGCGTTCCGCGATGGCGCATCAAAAAGCGATTTCATGGAAGAGGCGGGGAGCGGAGTTGGATTGGTCGTTCACGAGTTTGCTGAGAAATACGGCTTAGAGAGACAGGTTGTCTTACTGTGTGGCAAGGGAGATAATGCAGGCGACGCCTACGTTGCAGGTGTGCACCTTTTGCACCTCGATTACCATGTACATGCTTATCAGTTGTTTCCTCAAAATGAGTGCAGCAAGTTATGCCGGGAAAATGCCGACAGATTTGTCAAAGAGGGCGGATTGCTGACGGTAGTTGGCTATGATGAAGAGATCACCTATCCTTTAGATGGGGTAATTTTGGATGGCGTTTTTGGCACCGGCTTCCATGGGACGGTAGAAGAACCGATCGCCTCCCACATTGAAGAAGCGAACAATGCCGGATTGCCGATCATAAGCGTAGACATCCCTTCAGGGTTAGATTCAGAGACCGGGCAGCATGGCGAATCGGTGATCATTGCTTCGGAAACAGCTTTCTTGGGTCTTCCAAAGATCGGTTTCTTTATCAATGATGGCTGGAATGCTGTGGGCAAGCTCCGCTTTGTCGATTTTGGTTTATCGGGAGATTACATCGAGGATCTTTTCTCAGAAATGGAGATGCTGGACGATCTGCTGATGATCCCGCTTCTTCCTGCAATCAAACGCAACCGCCACAAATACGAAGCAGGGTATGTTTTAGGTGTGGCAGGTTCTCAGGATATGCCAGGAAGCGCAATTCTTTCTTCAATTTCTGCTTTGAGAGGCGGTGCGGGCATTGTGCGCTTGTTTCATCCGGATGGCATGGAAGAGCTGCTCTCTTCCAGTCCTTACGAAATCGTTAAAACGCCTTTTACACCGAAAAACATCGATCCGATTTTGACAGAGCTTAAACGTGCCGGAAGTATTTACATTGGTCCAGGGCTTGGTAAAGAAGCGTTTGCAAAGCAGACGATGAAAGCTCTCCTACCAGAAATTTCTGTGCCCTGCGTCTTAGATGCAGACGCTCTGAATCTTCTCGCAGAAAATGATTACAGTTTGCCTGAAAAGGTGGTCTTGACTCCTCATATTGGAGAGATGCATAGGCTTCTTCGTCTGAAGAAAAAGGTCCCTCTGGATCAAGAGTTCTTCAAGTTATGTCAAAACTATGCGGAAGAAAAAAATGCCACTCTTGTTCTCAAAGGCGGCCCTTCCTTTATCTTCCATCCCGGATTGCCTATACATGTCAGCCCTATGGGAGACCCCGGAATGGCGACAGCGGGAAGCGGCGATGTGCTGACCGGACTTATTGCTGCCCTCTTGGCTCAAGGTTTAAGTTGCCACGATGCAGCTTGTCTCGGTGTTTATCTCCATGGCGTTGCGGGAGATTTGGCCGCCAATGACTTGACCTCTTACTGCATGGTAGCCAGTGACTTGCTGGACTTTTTCCCTCAAGCTTTTTCCTTTTCGACGACAAATCCGTAAGGAAGTTGAATTTTTCCCAACAATTCTGCTAGCATGCAGGCGATGTCACAACCACTTGCACCAAAAAATGCGTTCCTCTTGGTATTCGCATTGTACTTTCTCCCGATTTTCTCCTGGATCCTATGGACCTATCTTCAAATGCCTTACGAATTGAGTTTAGCGGTTTTTTTAGGTGGATGTGCGTTATTGTGCGTCGGTTCTGCTCTCCTATTGGCCTTTTTAAAGTCTGCTTTGCAGAAGCAAGAAGTCTTAGCGCCTGTGCAGGGATTTCTTCCTAAAGAAGTGGCTCCGGAAAAGATTGTAGAACGGGTCGTAGTGGACAATTCAGAGCAGTATTTAGAGCAGATCGATGCTCTAAAAGAGCAACTGATTGAAAAGGAGCATCTGCTTTCCGAAGCGCAAAGTGCTTTTCAAGAGATCAAGCTATCCCATGACGACATGGAGACTCTGGTCAGACAGCTCGAATCAGAAAGATTGAGGAAAGAGCAGGAGCTAGGAAACAAAGCAGAAGAGCTGGAACTACAAAGCATCCAGAAGCAGCAAATGGTAGAGCAGCTGGAGTCGCAAATCCACGATCTGCGATACGAGATTAAAACGCTTTTGCAGCTAACTGAAGTGGATTATTCGAAGTTTGTGATGGAGCAGCCGGTTAAAAAGGCGGAATTAGACGATGAACTTCCAAGGGTTCAAGGCAACGTCAAGAGGGAAGAAGAGGCAAGAATTCTCCTCAGACGTTGTTTAGATGTTGCGCAAAAGATCACGTTTCCCACAAGACCGATGCAAGCCAGTTCCGGAGAAGTTTCTGCTCTCGATTTGAGAAGATTAACCGATGCGATGAAGGAAGAGAGCGGAGCGTTGGTTTTGTTCTATAATCCTAAGGAGAAAAAGGTTCTTTACGCAAGCCGCGAAGCCAAACCTCTATTGGGATACGCTCCTGAAACGCTGGCGCACCAGTTTGCTGAAGTGGCCGAAGAGGGCCTTCCTTTCTGGGAGGCGGCGGTTGGCCAGCTAACAAGCAAGCCTCAAAGCTCCCTCGTTCTTGGATTGAAAACTCGAGCTGGTGAAGAGATTGTGTTCAATGTGCAGTTAGGCGCTGTCGCTTCTGGCGGTTTTAAAGGCTATGCGGTAGCCGTCTTCTATCCGCAGTGACTTTTTAAAGTATTGTCCAACCATTGCACATAAAATTGCTTTAGAAGCATCCAAAGGGATCTCTTTTTCACTTTATAGGCTTTTTCCTGTTCCAAATAGGTTGGATAGGGATCTTCGAGGGGCTTCTTTTGATCCATGGAGATGAGATCGTTTTCAAAATAGATCGGCCAAACATGAAGCCGTCTGTCGACCTCTTGAAGCCTCGGCCCATTGTTTATGCGCGTTGCTTTGGTGATCGGTTCGGGGCGGGATAGGTCGATCGGAATTCTCCGGAAAGTTTTAACGCGAGCGCCTTTTGAGATGAAGCAGCATTGGTCGTAGATGATTCCTTCTCCTCCGGGGGCAAAGTTACTGAAGTAATGGGGGATGTCGAGGATGGAGCCTTCAAGTGCCGTCAGCCTGAATTGGTTATACGATCTTTCGTGCAGAATCCACACAACCTGATAACCGATCGAACGATAGGCGTCTGTCCGCTCGAGCATTTCTTGGCGGCTCATGGGAGAACATTGGATTTCAAAGATCAGCTTTTTTTCTTCCCATACGACGTCCGCTATTCGATCGATTGTTGGGAACCTCTTTTCTATTTCAACGGGAAATTGACAAAGAAGGTTAACGATATGCCGTTGAAGTGCATTGTGGGTTCGGCTTTTATTTCGGGGTTGCGCGACCATGGACCGAGATATTAGCCGACTTGACAAAAAAGGAGAAGAGCATTGATACTTAGGCCTTATAACATTCTTGTTTAAAGTCTTTAGCCTCGGGAAAAAATGACAAACAAAAATTCGAATAAGACCTCATTTTCGCCGCAGCACCAGCAGAAAATCGAAGAATTAGCCTCACTTGCCAAAGAGCAAGGATTCATTACATACGAGGAGATCAACGACATTCTCCCCATGGCCTTCGACTCTCCCGATCAGATCGATCAGGTGTTGATCTATTTGGGCGGCATGGATATCCAAATCCTGAACCAGGCTGAAGTCGATAAACTCAAAGAGAAGAAGAAAGAAGCAAAAGAGCTGGAAGCGCTCCCCAGAAGATCGGAAGGTACGCCTGATGATCCGGTCCGCATGTATCTGAAAGAGATGGGATCGGTTCCACTGTTGACGCGCGAGCAGGAAGTTGAGATCTCCAAGAGAATTGAAAAGGCGCAAATCCAGATCGAAAAGATCATCATGCGATTCCGCTACTCGACGCGAGAAGCGATCTCCATCGCCCAGTATCTCATCAGCAGTAAAGAGAGATTTGACAAGTGCATCGCTGAAAAAGAAGTGATCAATAAAACGGAGTTTTTCCAGCTTCTTCCACGACTTTCAGAGCTGTTAAAAGAGGAAAATGAAGCGTTAGAGCAGCTGCTACTCCATCTATATGATCCAAGGCTGAAAAAGCAGGAACAAACAGAACTCCTGGAAGAGATCGAAAAGTGCCGCATTAGAACGCAGGCTTACTTGCGCAGAATGCACTTTAGGCACAACATCATCGACGACTTCGGGGAGTTAATCCTGGAAGCTTACGACCGATTCCTGGCTTTAGAGAAAGAGATCAATGAACTTAAGCCAAGAGCTGACCGCAACAAGTTTGCTGCAGCAAAACTTGCGGCAGCGCACCGCAAGCTCAAGAAAAGAGAGCTTGCAGCGGGCCGTTCAATGGAAGATTTCAAGAAAGACGTGCGCATGCTGCAGCGCTGGATGGATAAGAGCCAGGAAGCGAAGCGCGAAATGGTCGAATCCAACTTGCGTCTTGTCATCTCGATTGCGAAAAAATACACCAACCGCGGGCTTTCCTTCCTTGACCTGATTCAAGAAGGAAATATGGGCTTGATGAAAGCGGTTGAGAAGTTTGAATACCGCCGAGGTTATAAGTTTTCTACTTACGCTACATGGTGGATCCGCCAAGCGGTCACTCGCGCTATTGCAGACCAAGCAAGAACGATCCGTATCCCTGTTCACATGATTGAGACGATCAACAAGGTGCTGCGTGGTGCGAAAAAGCTGATGATGGAAACGGGCCGTGAGCCGAGCCCTGAAGAGCTCGCTAATGAGCTTGGCTTGACACCGGATAAGGTCCGCGAAATCTATAAGATCGCCCAGCATCCGATCTCGCTTCAAGCTGAAGTGGGCGATGGCGGCGAAAGCCAGTTTGGCGACTTCCTGGAAGACACGACGGCAGATTCACCTGCAGAAGCCACAGGCTACTCTATCCTCAAAGATAAGATGGGAGAGGTGCTAGCGACTCTGACAGAGCGTGAGCGCAAGGTGCTGATCCAGCGTTTCGGCCTTCTCGATGGAAAGCCTAAGACATTGGAAGAGGTCGGCGTTGAGTTCAACGTCACGCGCGAACGTATCCGTCAGATCGAAGCCAAAGCCTTAAGAAAAATGCGCCATCCTACGCGTTCCAAGCAGCTGAAGGCCTTCCTAGATCTTCTGGAATCGGATTGAGCCAGCCTTGTCCACATTAAGCTTGAAAGAACTGCAACCTGAGAAGGTGCTCACCCTTTTAAAAGAGGGCGGCGCTTTAAGCCAACATCTTTCATCCTACGAACCGAGGCAGGAGCAGATCGAGATGGTCGAACATCTCGTGAAAGCGTTCAATGAAGGGGCTGTGGCATTGATCGAGGCTGGCACAGGTACCGGTAAAAGCATCGCCTATTTAATCCCTTCTATCTTAACAGCGTTACTTTTTGGCGAACGCATCGTCATCTCAACACAAACCATCTCTTTGCAGGAGCAGATCTTAAAGAAAGACATCCCTCTTCTTAAAAAAGTGCTAGGGGTCGATTTGAAAGTGGTTTTGGTGAAGGGGATGGGGAATTATCCCTGCCAGAGAAAGATCTGCGATCTTCAGGTGGAAAGCGCCTACTTTTCGGATGCGGAACAGAGGCAATTTGAAGAGATCGAAAAATTGTCTTTAAGAGGGTGGGGATCAAAATCAGATCTCCCCTTTTTCCCTCAAAGCCACCTATGGGAGATGGTGTCTGCAGAAAAAGAGAGCTGTACGGGACAAGATTGCCCCTATTTTAACTCTTGCTCCTACATCAATTCCAGAAAAGATGCTCAGGATGCGCACATATTGATCGTCAACCACCACTTACTCTTTGCAGATCTGTCTGTCAGGGCAGAAACAGATAATTATTCCGGTTCTGCGGTCCTTCCCCACTATACAAGACTGGTGGTCGATGAAGCACACCATCTGGAGGAGATTGCAACAGAGTATTTCTCCTTAAGGGTAAACAGGTTTGATCTGCTAAAGACGATGGCGAGGATCTCTACTGAGAAGCAGGGGCACTTGGCACAAGGGAAGCTGGCACAACTGAAGGAAAGGCTTGTCAAAGGCCCTGAAAAGAGCTTAGAGCCAAAGCTTGCTACCCATTTGACCATCGATCTGCCTGCAAGACGGCGCGACCTTCTGACAGAGCTTTCCAGATTGTTCGACCTCCTTGCCTCCATGCAGGAGGCACTGCCGGAAAGTCAGGATGAAAAGAAACTGAGGTTGCTTACTAGACATTATGAACAGCAGTTCTGGAAAGAACAGGTGGCACCTGTGGGCAGATTGTGCCGCAGCCTCTTAAAGCATTATGCGGCCGATCTTGATGCGTTAGAGGGGTTGGTGAAGGATTATGGTTCGGAAAGGCTATTTGAGATGTCCAAGGGCCTTCTGTTGGATATTAAGGCGCTTTCAAAGAAGCTGACCGATGCTGCCATTGCTCTGGATCGTTTGATCGAACACGCCCCCAATAAGCAGGAGATCCGTTGGATCGAGTCCAAGTTTTCAAAAAGTGGGTTAAACTTAACCCTAAATCAGGCGTCTCTGGATATCTCTGAGCTCATGGTGCAGTACCTGTTCAATCCTCTGCATACCGTCGTCATGGTCTCTGCCACGCTGACTGCGAAAGGCTCTTTCAGCTACCTCAAAGAAAGAATGGGATTGAATCAGCAAGAGAAAAAGCCGCTGATTGAAGCCAAATTTGATTCCCCCTTCGATTTTGAAAAACAAGCGTACTTTGTCGTGCCAAAAGAGATTGCAAACCCTACGGAAAAGGCGTTCACATCACAGGCAGTGCAACTGATCCACGATGCCCTTAACGCTAGCCGCGGCAACGCCTTTTTGCTGTTTACTTCCTACCAGATGATGAGGCAGTTCTATCAACTCCTTGAGGCAGACTTGAAAAAAGAGGGGTTCCATCCTGTGTGTCAGGGGGAAGAAAGCTCGCAAGCACTCCTGAAAAGGTTTCTCTCTAAAGAGAGATCTGTGCTGTTTGGGACCGATTCTTTCTGGGAAGGAGTCGATGTGTCAGGCGAGGCTCTCAGACTTGTTGTAATTGTAAAATTGCCTTTCAAAGTGCCTACGGATCCATTGATTGAAGCACGGTCTGAAGAGCTGCTTGAAAAAGGGAAGGATCCCTTCACTCACCTGCTATTGCCGCAAGCCGCTATCAAGTTCAAGCAGGGGTTTGGACGTTTGATTCGAAAGAAAAGCGATAGAGGATGCATCTTGTGCCTGGACCAGCGAATTATTAAAAAGAACTACGGAAAGTATTTCCTTCAAACATTGCCAAAATGCTCTCTTGTGGTGCTGGAAAATGACCAGATCAGGAAGGAGATGACGGAATTCTTCAAAAGGACATATCATCTAACAAAATGAAACTCCCAGACACATTGATCCAACAGTTATGCCAGGAAAAAGAGATTCTTAAAGCGGTGCTTTCGTGTCCCGTCAAAGGTTCGACGCGGGTGCGCGTCTCCTTCCGTCCGGTAGCGGTTAAAGGAGAAGAACGGCTGCAGATGGAGGAGGAGTATCCTACAAAGGTATTCCATAAGAATCTTAACTGGAACGAGGCTGTGAGTTATTTCCTAGAACTTCTAAACGATGAGTTTCAAGAAGCGCATCTCTTTGCAAAATCAGGAGACTTTCACCTGCTGAAATCGAAGAATAAAGAGTGGAAGCTCATAAAAAAACGACCGTCTCATCTTCCCGTCGTTCCGCAGCATAACCGCGCAAAAAAGTATCTCATTGATCCCTCGTCTCCCTTTTGGCAAAAGTTAGATGTCACAGATAAAAAGGGGGCAGTCAAGCCCTCGATGCAAGCCAAATTTCGGCAGGTGGAACGTTTTTTAGAGATCGCAAGTGATCTTTTGAAAAAACTACCAAAGAAGGATGTGTTGCGCATTGTCGATTTCGGTTGCGGTAAGTCGTACCTAACATTTGCTTTGGCAGAGTGGTTAAAGATGCAGTCTCAGCCCTCTGAAATTTTGGGCATCGATTTAAAAGAAGACGTCGTCAAGAACTTGAATACCCTTGCGAATGATTTGGGATATGCTCAGCTCAAGTTTGAAGCAGGCGCCATCCAGGATTTTCAGCTAAGTGAGGAAGGCATCGACCTTGTGATCTCCCTTCATGCGTGCGATACGGCAACCGACGAGCTCCTTGCAAAGGCGGTCAAAGCACAAGCTAAGGCGATTCTTAGCGTTCCTTGCTGCCAGCATGAGCTATTCAAACAGATTGAACAGCCGCTTTTAAATCCGCTTTTAAAGCATGGAATCCTTAAAGAGCGCTTTTCTGCTCTGGTGACAGATGCTTGTCGATCCGCTTTGCTTGAGCAGGCGGGATACCATACGCAAGTTTTGGAGTTCATCGATACTGAACACACCCCAAAAAACCTTCTCATACGAGCCGTGAAAGGTGATGGCTGCATTTACTCAAAAGATCACTTGTCAGAATTCTTAGAGTTTTTGCATATTCATCCTAAACTACTTCGGCTATTGAGAAATGGCGATACACACAACTAGTAAGGCTTTTTGGCGATTTCCTGAAGATCGGATTTTGATCACGCGCCTCATTAAAACACCTGATGCGCGGCTAGAGTTCTCACCCAGGAAAGAGCAGTGGAAAATCAACGGAAAAAAAGTCAGTCTCGAAGGGAAGACTTGGGGCAAGTTCCACGAGTTATTCATCCGCATCTTTAGAGAAATCCGCTTTGCTTTTCAGGGCCAATACAAAAAAAACTTCTATCTGGCAAAGGATGCCATCTACCGCACGCACGCGGAGGCCGCTCGAAAAGGGATTGAAGAGGAGTGGCACATCGATAAACGGCGTAAGTCTCTCCCCTTTTTGGATCGGAAGGCGCAGTTGGCTCAGAGGCGCATGAAGTTGGTCTTAAAAAGCACAGATGCCTACAGAAGGCAAGTAGATGGGCTGCACCAGGCTAAATTGAGGAAGTTAGATGAAGAAATCGTCGCTTTAGACCCTCAGATTGCTGCTTTGAAAGCCTTTCTAAAAACAAAGAAACTGCAGCCTGAGGACGTTCTCACTACTCATCCCCGCTGCTGCCGCCTTTTTTTAACTAGAATGAAGAATTCGGAAATCGAAAAACTGCTAAGAAGGGCGGTAGAAGAAAAGAAAAAACTTGAAAATGAGAAAAGATTGACTCTAGAGCGTCATGAAATTTTGATGCGCCAACTCGGGGCTATCAACGATGATTACCGAGGAGAAAGTAAGCTAGTGAAAGCGGCCATTGAAGCGATTGGTAAATCTCCTCTGAAATCCGACAAAATCCGCGTGGCGAGAAAGCTTACTTATGAATAAAAAACTTGATTTGATTAAAATTTTAAAATAAAATTGGAAAAATTGGGGTAAATAATGATAGAATCTCATAAATTAAGCTTCGCGGTAAAAAACTACTATAAAGATCCCGAATTGACGGTTCCGGTCTATAAAGCAATGACCGGTAAGACCTTCGTAGTTCTCAACTCCCGTTCAAAATGGCATCGTTTGATCCATTTGATAAAGTACACAATCCATTGGCCCGGATATCGCGCAAAATTCCAGCGCGCAGTAGAGCAATACTACACTTCATTTGACAACCCATCTTCTTCTTTCTCCTCGGAGTCACAAAATACGGCAAGAAAAGTCCATAATGTGCGCTTCTCTCTCTCTTCAGATAGCAAAAAAGAGAGCGCCGAATCCTCCTCTTCGGAATCCTCTGAAGAACCGCCTGCCCCCAAACTAGAATCCAGCTCAGAAGAATCTGTTGATGAAAATCCGGTTGAATCGTCCGAAACTCAACCTAAAGAAGAAGTTGTTGAAGATAAACCGGTAGAAAAGCCTGAAGAGGCAGTGATTTCTGAAGATAAACCGGCAGAACAGCCTGAAGCCCCACTTAAAGAGGCATCGACCTCAGAGGAAGCTATTGAAGATCAACCAGAAGCAGAACCTGTTCAAGATGCTCAAAATGAAGAGATTGAGTCAAGTTCTGAAGAGCAGGTCAGCATGCCGATTGTTACTACAGATCAGCCGCTTGCCTTGGCGAGCAGCCCGGAAAACTCTGAAGAAGATGAAGTCGCGCCTGCCGCCGTGGAAGAGGCTCCCGGGGTACCAATGCAAGTGGCTTTGAATAGTAAAACAGAGCAGTTTTTAGAAATGATTCAAAAGAAGCTTAATCCACAAGCAGCTACCTTGTGGAGAACCCTGTTTACTACATTTGCCAACGCCTATGGCAAAGATGTCTGTACGGAGTGCGCAGAAGACAAAAACAAAGTTTTGTTAACTTTTGCTCATCCCTTAATGTTGCATACGCTGAGCACAGATGAACGCAATCAGGAAGACCCCTATGGCGGTGTAGTGCTAATTTTTGCTAAAGAAGGTCAATTGAGATTGAAATTTGAGAAGGCAAAAATGGTGTTTGAAAAAGGCTATAATACAGTTTCGTTGTTTCCTAAAAGTATAAGAGACAAAGTTATAAAGATTCCATTTAAAGGGGTTGATTGGGCCGATAAAATCATTGATGGCGAAGTGGTTGAATTTTTCCAAAGTAAAAATGGATTCACTTCAGCTGCCAAAGGACCTTTAGGTACTTCTATCCCACGTGAAAAGCCTTATGAAGCCATTGTAAGGGGATGGAGCGAAAATGCCACTGTTCTAATTCTAAATCAAGCCCCACATGTATTTCTTGACCAAAAAATAGCTGAGAGAAAAAAAGCTCTAGAACAGCATTTAAAGGCAATTTCTTAATCCAACCATTTTTAAGTTGCAGAGAAGGGAACACTTTTGGCAAGATGAAATCAATCAAAGGTGATAACCCTTAACTAGGACAACAAAAATGAAAAAGCTGTTTATTCTTCTCACAGCTCTTTTGGCAATTGCTGCGCCAAAAGCTGCTCAAGCACTAGATGTCGAAGGTTTCTACGCAGGCGGTCTCGGCGGAATTAACTTCCTCGATTATAAACACAAAGGCGTTACAGTAGACTTTAAAACAGGCTGGATGGCTGGTGGCTACCTCGGATACCGCTTCTGCAGTGGCATCAGAGCGGAAGGCGAAGCTGTTTACCGTTACAACCGTGCTAAGACAATTAAAGGTGATCGCGGCGATTTGCATATCCACCACCAACACATCAGCGGCCACGTTCGTACATGGTCCTTCATGGCAAACGGCCTCTATGACTTCGATGTGGATTGCTGGTGCTTAGTGCCTTACCTCGGAGCTGGTATCGGCTATGACTTAACAAAAGTCAGTGCATGCCACGAGCACGGCAAAGAAAACGGATTCGCATGGCAGGTGATCGCAGGTGCTCTCTATCCAATCGACGATTGCATGGAGATGGGCCTCGAGTACCGCTACCACCAAGGCAACCAAGATCGACACCTCCACAACAACTCCGTCGACTTCAAAGTTCAGTGGTACTTCTAATCTGACCCTGATCACGACGCGCACTGCACTCTGCCCTGCGCGTCCCTTTTCCCCTCCCCCTCTGCCTAAATAGCTCAGTTGGTAGAGCAGCGCATTCGTAATGCGAAGGTCGTCAGTTCGACTCTGGCTTTAGGCATGCTTACATTCAATGATTAAGGTATGAGGGAAAATATCTAACTCACGCTTCACTTTTGTATCAATCGACCAAATTACTGCTGTGGATCAAATGCTGCAGCAAGCTAAGCTGTAGATGACTCATAGAGTCGTTGCGACAAAAAATGGAAGGAGATGTGTATGAGGTTGTTCTTTAACCCCTCTTTGCTCCCATTCATTCGTCAGTGTTTCTCGGATTGCAATTCCACGCATCTGTTTCTCAATCCAATCATCCGGATATCCTTTAGCCTTATAAGTCGCACGTATTCTTTTAGAAGCAAGCTCTGGGTCTTCAATTTCCTGGATGCGTTCATAGCCCACCTTAGCTAGCCATTTTTTGAAAGGCTCAGCTTTTGGAGAGGGAATTGACTGAATAATTCGAAATATGGTTTCTGTGTCTGCTGTTTCCGTCTCTCTCATTTTTCCATCATTTGCAACCAATTTCAACTGTACGATTTTATCGTACAGTTGACTAAACCACTCACTTTCAATGAGTTTACGCTTTAAATCCGACCAATATCTTCTTGGATTGGCACTTTCCGTCAACAGCTCGATTACATCAATTATCGAAAAATACCACTGATCGTTATGAATGATTTTTCGAATTTTCTTACCTTTAAATATAGCGATATGCTGAGGTGATTCAATTTCATGGTTCATGTAAGACTTTCCTCTTTGAAATTTGCTGGAAGCAAAAGCCCTACAGCTGTCACTTTCCCTTCAGTTTCTTTTTCAATTTTTTAAAGACCAGGAGTACTGCGTAATCATTTTAAATTAAACCAAGATTCTTTAAATCGAAGACTAGGTGCTCCTCGAGCTGTTCAATGGATAGGTTTCCAGCCAGGTATTCTTTCTGAAGTTTGTGGACCTTTTGTGCGAGGGCGGGGTCTTTTCCTAGGAGGAGGCGCTGGTTGACGAGGCCTTGGATGGCGGAATTGGCTGAGAAGTGGTTGCGGATCCATTCGCCTAGCTGTTCTGCTTCGGAGGGGAGTGTGGGGGCAGAGACTTTGGCTGCGCGTTCCTTTATGTTGGCTCCGCTTACAAGGTAGGTGTAGAGGGAGGAGTGTAGTCCGAACTTTTCTTCTATGATGCTTAGTAGGTTGTGTCTTAATGGCACTTTATGCCCTACAACTTCGTAAAAGGGGATTTTTCCGTAGGAGAGAGCCTGGGCGAGGGAATTGTCTCCTGTGCACCCGACGAGGGGTGAGCTTAACTTCATTAGAATTCGAAAGTCTTTCGGGGCAAGTCCACCTACATCGAGGATGCGGAATGCTTTTTTACCGTCCCCGAGGCGGCGTTTGACCTCTTTTTGAGTACCGTCTTCGTAATAGGTCATCGTGATTGAGCCAAAGCCGAGCTCTTGCAGTTCTTTACGCGGAAGAAACTGATTTAGTTCATCCATGGAGCTTTTACAGGGAAAGCAAATATCGACGGATTTGTCGGGATCATGGGCATGTGCAAAGGAAGCGGCATCAAGGAAGAAGGTGAGTGCCTTCATGAATCCCATGTAACAGAGAAAAATGGAGTGCGTTTGGAGATAACTGTGAATAGCTTCATCGGGTGGGTGGATTGCACCAAAGAGCAAGTTTTGCAGTTTTTCGTTGTGAATATCTTTCCAGGTATAGCTGTTTTTCATCGCTCTGGTGAAAATGCCGATGCTAAATGCCTTGTCAAGGCCCATAAAGGCTTTAGTTCCGCTCAATCTATCTGTATTTGTGTTTGCATCGTATTCAAAAAGGGCGATTCCTGTACGATATAACTCCGCTCCCAGTTGACTATAGAGGCCATATATATTTACAGGCCCAAAGACTACAGCGGCAGCTCCGCGCACCTTTTCAACGAGTTCAGGTCCATTGGCAATTTCTTGAGGGAAGATGGTAGGAGCTGAAATTTCGGCATCCTTAAAGTAGTGGAGATCGAGTGCCTTGACTTTAGGCGCAGTTAATTGTCCGCGGTGCTGTTCTCCTGAGATGGCGATCAATCGTATTGTTCTCTCGGGGAATTTCTTCTGTAGGTATTTGCAGGTGTTGAGCATATTGAACCAGTCGCCTTTCCCGTCGCTCATTACATATCCCGTCACGATAATCTCTTCATTTCCGGGAATAGGTTTGCATTTTTCAAAAAGAGAGCTTAAAAGATGATCGACCGCTTTCTTTTTGTATGCGCATGTTTTCTTCAGATCACTCTCAACATTAGCCATTTGCAAGCAATGTTGCAGCTTGTATTCTGATGGTAAAGACATAGGTTTTTCTTTGTATTATTGGCCTTGTAGGATAAGTCTCCCTTCGGTCGACTTATCTTAAAAATATCTTTCTTTATCCTTCCTATCCTTTAAATCATTACTCCTTCTGGCATACCTTGCCTTGTCATTTCGTTCAGTACG
>JBKEAL010000151.1:0-4729 GCA_047972195.1 Parachlamydiaceae bacterium | reverse complement strand
AGGAAAATTTGGCTGCCCGGCGGAGGCTACCTGTTCTTTGACAAGACTGAAGCGATGACGACAGTTGACGTCAACTCCGGACGAAGCAGCGGAACGCAAAAAGACGTTGAAGAAGCCCTGGTGAGAATCAATCTCGAAGCAGCTGAAGAAGTCGCAAGACAGCTGCGCTTAAGAAATATCGGCGGCCTGATCATTATCGACTTTATCGACATGCGCTTTAAGAAAAACCAGAAGCGGGTTTTGGAAAAACTCAGAGACTGCATGAAAGACGACTCGGCAAAGTGCACAATTTTAGGCATGAGCGAGTTCGGTCTGGTGGAGATGACGAGACAGCGCAGCCGTGGTTCGCTTGCACAAACGATATTCACAGGATGCCCCTACTGTGCAGGCCTCGGCCTGATCAAAACCCACGAATCGGTATCGATCGAGATCGAGCGCGCAATCAAAAAAGTCATCGGCCAACAGCAGCAGTTTGCGCTTAAGCTGGTCATCCATCCTGAACTCGACCAACACTTGAACGTAATTGATAAATCGTACTTAAGAAAGCTGGCTGAGGAACTCAATGCGCATCTCGAATTTGGGATAGATGACAACATGCACCTGAATGATTTTCAAATTTGGTCGACCATCAACCAAAAACGCATTGAAGTGTAATGCCCTTTCAAGAAGAGATCGACATTTTAGTCAAAAAAGGAAAGTTGCCGGAGTTTGTCTCCGGCATCATGAAAAAATTCTACAGTTCTTATGTCACAGCAGTCTCCAAAAATGGCTACACAAGCAATGATGTAGCGCCCATACTGTCTCAGTTACTCAAATTCTGCGTAAAACAGATCAGCCACCCCTACCGCTTTGAACCCTACCACAAAAAAATCCGGGAGCCGGTCGATTATTACCAATTCGGCAATGACTTCATCCGCCCTTTGATCCGCTGGAAAGAATCAAAGGTTCTAGGGCAACCCTCGCTTCATGCCATCGAGCGGCAGATCGCTCAAGGGGAAAACGTTGTCCTCCTCGCTAACCACCAGATCGAACCCGACCCGCAAGCAATCAGTCTGTTATTGGAGAAAGAACATCCCAAGCTTGCCGATGAGATGATCTTCGTCGCAGGGCACCGCGTCATCACCGATCCTCTTGCTGTTCCTTTCAGTCTTGGCAGAAACCTCATTTGCATCTACTCCAAAAGGCACATGGAAAACCCTCCGGAACAGAAGGCAGAAAAATTACTCCACAACCAGAGAGCCATGAAAAAGCTCGGTTCACTCCTCTCAGAAGGAGGGAAATGCATCTACGTTGCTCCCAGCGGAGGACGCGATCGACCAGATGCAGAGGGATCTGTTCAACCGGCGGAATTTGACCCTCAGAGCGTCGAGCTATTCCATCTTCTCGCAAAAGGCGCTAAGTCTCCTACACACTTCTATCCGCTCGCTTTGGCCACCTTTAAAATCCTACCGCCTCCTAGCACGGTGGAAAAAGAACTAGGCGAAAAGCGCGAAGCCAATGCAGCACCCATCCACCTCAACTTCGGCAGCGAAGTGCAGCTAGAAGCATTAAACGATCCACATAAGTCCAAACAAGAAAACAGAGTCTTTCGAGCCCAAACACTTACACACATCGTCCGGGAGCTTTATCATGAATTGGAAAACCTTACTCCTTAGTTTAACGCTCGCCGCTTCTTTAGGCGCAGAGCATCAAACGATAGATGATCGAACGCAGGTTAAAATCCTCACTCCCGCCTTTGCAGAACAGAAAACAACCAAGATCAGGCTTGCCAATGGATTGGAAGCCGTCATCGTATCCAATCCTACGATCCAAAAATCTGCAATCAACTTGATTGTCCAGGCAGGAAGCTATCAAGACCCCATTGAGCATCAAGGTCTCGCGCACTTCCTAGAGCACATGCTTTTTCTCGGCACCGACGAATACCCTGAGGAGATGGGGTTTGCGCGTTATCTTGCTGAACATTCTGGACAGATGAACGCCTATACCACACCCGATTACACCAGCTACCAGTTCTCTGTCGCACCTTCCGGCTTGAACAACGCCCTTAAACGGTTCTCCAGCTTCTTCAAAAACCCCTTACTCAGCACTTCAGGCGTGCAAAGAGAACTGAATGCAATCGACCAAGAGTTTGCTAAAGGGTTCAACAGCGAAGGAACAATCGGCTACTACGTGCTCAAAACATTAGTGAACGAAGACCATCCAGCTCATCGCTTCACAAGCGGCAACAGTAAATCGCTCGCAAAGGCGACTCCAGATGATCTACGCCTATGGTTTACGGAGCACTATGGCCCCGACAGAATGAAACTGTACGTGCTATCCTCCCTGGATCTGGACACGCTAGTCAATATGGTCGAAACCGATTTTTCCACCATTCCCCTTCGCAAAACCATCCAACCAGCCCCCTTGGGAGAGCTGTTCAATAAAGAGATGCTTGGCAAAGAGGTAATCATCCCCGTCTCAAAGGATCTTTATAGCGTAGAAGTGTTTTGGCAGATTCCTGCAGAACTGATGGGCTTGGATCGCGAACCAGACGAGCTTTTGAACTACATTCTTTCACACCAAGGCAAAGAGAGCTTATTTTCCTACCTTAAAGAAAAAGGCTGGGTGCATGAAATTCAGGCAGCAGGCATACAACTCTCCAATGACGTCAAAGTGTATGACGTGCAGTTCGTTTTAACTGAAAAAGGGTTCCAGGAAAGAGAACATGTGATCGAACAGCTGTTCGGCACCCTGCATGTTTTAGAAAGAAATCCATATCCACAAGCCCTCTACGACGAAGTAGCCCTGCTCAAAAAGCAAGCGTATCAATTTCAGGAAATGGACGATCCCTTTAACTGGGCAAGAAAGCAAGGAGAATGGCTCGCCAGAGAGCCCTTGGAAACCTACCCGGAGCGATCCTTATTAATGGGTGCGTTCGAACCTAAACAGTTCCAGAATCTTCTTAAAACATTGACCCCGGAGCGCTGCATCGTATTCACAATGGTGCCAAAGTCCAGCTATAAAGAAGACCTGCACTACGAAGAGCCTTGGATGGGGATTTCATACAATATCAATTCGATCCCACAAACAATACTTACCGCCTGGGACAATGCTATATCGAATCCTCAAATTACCTTAAACCAGCAAAACCCCTGGATCGCTGTTGACACAAGCGTTACAGGATTTACTTCAACATTGAACCGATTTCCTGAAATTCCTACCCCCAAAAAAATCCTCGATACACCAGGCGCCACTCTTTTCTACGCCAAAGACACTCTGTATGAACTTCCACGCTCATTTATACGCCTTCAAATTCAATCTCCAACGATTCAAGAAAGCAAACCAAAACAAGCAGCCCTTGCTGACCTCTTTGTAAAAGCTCTCGAAATCGACATGGGAGAACTGATCTACGACGCGAAAAGTGCTGATCTTGCCATCAAGTTTGAGCATGCACCAGGCGGTATTCAGCTATCAGCTGAAGGGTTTACGGAGAGTCTGAAAAAGGCATTCCCCTCTATTCTTCATGGATTATCCCAGGGCAATTATTCTGAAGCAGAATTCCAAAAGGCTTATGAAATCCTTTCTAGGGAGTACCATAATGATCTATTAGACGCGCCTGTTCTGCAGTCTTTCGACTATTTCAAATCATCCTTTCTTGAAGACTACTCTTCTGTACAGCAAAAGAAAACCGCATTGAAGAGCATCGATTACAGCGCCTTCAAGGAATTCGCTTCTAGACTATTCAAAAAAACCTACGTCAAGGGCTTAATCGCAGGAAGCTTAACCACGGAAAGCGCCCAGCAGATTGGAAACGAACTTAAACAGACATTCCACCCAACGAAAGATTCCTATGCTGCCCCCTTCTATCCCCAACTTCGTTCCCTGGAAAAATCAAAATCTGCTTCGAAAATCCTCCTCACCACCAAGGCAAGCGGCAATGCGCTGTTACTCGTCCTGGGAACACCCGCATTTTCTGCAGAAAGCAGAAATTGCCAACAGATTCTTTCTAGTGCGATGTGGCAGGCTTTCTTCTCAGAACTCAGAACGAAACAGCAAACAGGCTACATTGTCAAGTCAGACAGCCTCGACTTGTACAGACATCTATACAGCTATTTTGCCCTACAGTCCTCCACCCATTCGCCGGAAGAGCTTCTGTGGCGCTTTGAACAGTTCTTTGAAAGCTATCTCCGCAACCTCCCCCTCCAGGAAATCCCTCCAGAGCGATTTGATGCGATGCGCTTAGCTCAAATAGATCTTCTAAAGCAGCCTCCCGGCTCCTTCTTCCTCTACGGAGAACTCCTTTACAAACTGGCCTTCGATATTGAAGACTTTGAATGGGTCCAAAAGCGCTTAGCCTCCCTTGAAACACTCACCTACCCTCAATTCACCGCGTTTACCTCATCCCTTCTCGGCCGCCAAAACAAACAGCGCGTCGCCATCATGATTCAAGGCGAAAGCGACGCTCAGCCCTTTGAGTACATCAATTTCAAATCAATCAAAGCCTTGAAGGAAGTCTCTGCGGCCACTAAAAAGAAAGGGTCGCCTCGTGCATGAATCAGCTTCGACGTCTATCAGTTGACCTTGTATATACTCCTCTTAGTTCAAAATGAGAATTTAGGCAGGCGTGAAGGCCTTGTAGGATAAGTCTCCCTTCGGTCGACTTATCTTAAAAATATCTTTCTTTATCCTTCCTATCCTTTAAATCATTACTCCTTCTGGCATACCTTGCCTTGTCATTTCGTTCAGTACG
>JBKEAL010000063.1:0-24726 GCA_047972195.1 Parachlamydiaceae bacterium | reverse complement strand
AGAAACGGAGATTGGCCGGATCGCCTTGAGAAAAGGCTTGAAGGGCAGCTGCATCCTCTTCCATATTGCTTCGGGCGCTTTTTACTTCATTATCTTTCAAAACCCATTGGGTCTTCATAATGGCGACGTGGCCACTTTGCGCACGATCTCATGGATGATCGACGCCTGCAGCTCTTCAAATCCGAGTGAATAAGAAATCGCTCCCTTTTCTTCGAACGTAAATAGCAGAGGATCCTTTTTGTGGATAGTCCACACACCTTTCATTTCCCCAAATATCACGACAGGATTCTCTTCATCCTTTTGGCTTTTAAGGAGTGTTTTCTGCCTTTGAGTTAGCCAGATGGAATCGACAACCAGTAGCTCTTCGCTATTTTCCCGCACGGTAAAATTGATAGTGGAGCTAAAGGCCGTTTTTTCCGTCTTATCTCGCACGATCTGGAACCCCTCTCCTACCTTCATCGGATGGGAAAGGATAGTAAGCAGCATGTGCAGAGGGTTGATATAACTGCCTTCGAAAAAAGGCTGATCCATCGTTTGCAAGTCGGCAAACTGCTTGGAGAAATCGCTTGGAAATTGAGAATAGGGGGGATCTTTCAAAATCGAGAACTCGATCGGCTTATCTTTAAATTGGCGCAACTCAGATAAAGCCAGAAATGGCCCAGGATCTTGCAGATCGTGCGTCAATGTTTCATCGCCGGATCGGACAGTCAGTCTATAATCCTTCATTTTTAGAGAGAAAGGCGCGGGGAATTCAAAACGTTTCGGCCCCTCTTTTTTTAAAAGAAGGTCGGCTAATAGCTTTTGATCGACAGTGACGCGGATTGGACTGCCCTGAATATTCCAGGTGGACTGCAATTCTGTCGAAGAATCCAGGCGCACCAATTCCTCACCCAATAGCTGGGAGAAGATAAAGAGACTAACGAAGAAGAAGCGGATGTAAACGATCATTTAATTTATCCCCAAACACATATCCCAGATTCTTTAAAAAATGACAATAGGGGTCGCGCTCTTCGAATAGATATTGGCTGTAGTTGCTTCCATAAGCAATGATCAAATAGCGTTTATGAGGCGAAGGCGACAGCGTATCGAAAGGAAAAGGAACATCCGGTGTGATAAAAACTCCGTCTCCGGCGTGGAATTCGAAAAGTTCTGTGTTCTCGCTCGGTTCGTAATCGCGGATGCAGAGAATAAACAAACCCTGAAGGTTGTTAATACAGGAAATGTCTTGGATACTGCCCTGGTCGAGGAACGGCATCCCCTTGGAAGATCTGCGCGCTTCCATAATCAACTGATCGTAAGCCAGTCTGAGAGGTTTTTTCTGGATCAATTCAAAAGCAAGTTGAAGCAATCTCTTGCTGCAGACGATCTTTTTAATCAGCGGGCTAGATCGCCAAAGATCTCTTAAAGCAAACCCTTTTGGGGCGCTTGCGAGCAAACTGTCGATCGCTTGATTCAATTCAGACAATTCTCCTTCATTCAATAAATGAGAAAAAGGAATAAAGCGATGTTTAGTAAAATAGTCTCTTTGTTCCGAACTGATTGAAAATTTCATGCAATCATTGTCTCTGATCTTAACCAAAAAAGTCTACAGTAAAATCGTACCCTTGTATAAAATAAACGCATGAAAACCATCCAGAAAGTGCGAAAGGAACTGCCTATCATCGAAGAGAGATTGGGTTACCATTTCAACGATCCGGAACTGCTCGTCCTCTCGTTCATCCATCGGTCTTATATCAACGAAGACAGAGAGGTTACCCAACACAACGAACGTCTGGAGTTTTTAGGCGACTCGATCCTTGGCCTCCTCGTCGCCGAGTATCTTTATCGCTTCCTTCCCGACACAAGCGAAGGTGATCTCTCCACGATGCGCTCCCGTCTGGTAGAAGCCTCCTCATGCATGATCTATGCGCAAAAACTGGAGTTGCAAAACTTCATTCTCATGGGCAAAGGCGAGCGCATGAACGACGGAAAGGGCCGCGAATCGATCACTGCAGATCTCCTGGAAGCGATCATTGGAGCGATCTATCTGGATGGCGGACTAGAAGCTGCCAGAAAATTCCTTTTCGAGAAGTGCGGGGAGGAAATGAACACCATTTTAAAAACTCCGGTGCGCAATTGGAAGGCTTTACTTCAGGATTTCAGCCAGAGAAAGTTTCAAACTCCCCCCGATTACAAACTGATCTCCGAATCGGGCCCAGACCATAGTAAAGAATTTTTAATTTCCGTGGAAATCAATGGCGTCGAATACGGAAGAGGCTCCGGCCACTCCAAAAAAGAAGCGCAGCAATCTGCCGCAGAAGCTGCATTGAAAACCATCGAAGCTGCGCAACAATAGAAGTAGGAACCCATGGCTAAGCAAAAGATCATCTGGAGCTGCGTCGGCTGCGGACACAATCAAGCGAAATGGGCAGGCCAATGCCCCACTTGCAATGAATGGAACACCTTGAAGGAGGAGATCGAATTCAAGGAAAACAGCCGATTTGAAGCAGCCTTCGGGAGAGAAAACAAGCCGATGCGCTTAAAAGAGGTTCCTCTTCACAAAACACCGCGCATCCAGACGACCATGCATGAATTCGATCGATTGATCGGCGGCGGCATCGTGCCCGGCTCCTTAACCCTCGTCGGAGGCGACCCAGGGATTGGAAAATCGACCCTGATGCTTCAACTCTCCTTTGAATTGGCCAAAAAAGGGCTGCTCGTGCTCTACATTTCGGGCGAAGAATCGCTTGAACAGACCACCATGCGCGCCATGAGGCTTGGCATCGAAACAGACAACCTCCTCATCTTAAATGAGACACACTTCTCCCAAATCAAAGCTCATGTCGACGCGTTGAGCCCCGATGTGCTGATCGTCGACTCGATCCAGATCGTCTACAAAGCAGATCTGCCCTCTGCCCCAGGCTCCGTCACGCAGGTGCGCGAAACGACGACCGAATTCATGCTTCTCGCAAAAGGAAGAAACATCGCGACATTCCTCATCGGCCACGTGACCAAATCCGGTGAGATCGCAGGCCCAAAAGTGCTCGAACACCTGGTCGATAGCGTCTTGTATTTCGAAGGCGACAAACAGCAGCAGTTCCGCATGATCCGCGTCGTGAAAAACCGTTTTGGCGCAACCGACGAGATCGCCGTCTTCAGCATGCATGAATCGGGTTTAAGAGAAGTGCCCAACCCTTCAGAGCTCTTTCTTGAAGAGCGAAAAAAAGGAGCGAACGGATCCGTCATCATACCCACACTAGAAGGAACGCGCCCCATCTTGGTCGAAGCGCAAGCCTTAGTTACAGATACAAGCTTCCCCAGCCCTTCCAGAAGGTGCATCGGCATCGAACAAAACAGACTTTCCCTATTGCTTGCCGTATTAGATAAGCGGATGGGGTATCAACTGCACCGCTGCGATGTCTTCGTTTCAATTGCCGGCGGCTTAAAAATCGTCGAGCCTGCTGTAGACTTAGGCGTCATCATGGCTGTGACCTCCTCAATGAGAGGAAGAAGCATCGACAATGAAACGGTTGTCATCGGAGAAGTAGGCTTAGGCGGAGAAGTACGCAGCGTACCTAGAGCAGAAAGCCGCGTAAAAGAAGCGGTCCAGATGGGTTTCAAGCGCTGCATCTTGCCAAAGAAGTGCCTGCAAGGCATTTCCAAAGAATACAGTAAAAAAATTCAGCTTGTCGGCGTTGAAATGGTGGAAGAAGCTGTGGAAGCGTTGATCCATGGCTGAGATCATCGTCGGAGCCAGAACCTCTCCTCTCTCGCAAGCGCAAGTAGAGGAGGTCGCTTCCGCCTTATCTAACGTATCTTTCCGCCCCCTTTTTGTGGAAAGCACAGGCGATTTAGACCAAAAGACCTCTCTCAGGACTCTGGACAAAACCGATTTCTTCACAAAAGAAATCGATGCCATGCTCCTATCTGGAGCATGCCGCATCGCTGTCCACTCAGCCAAGGACTTACCCGAACCGCTTCCTCAAGGCCTTACGATGGTCGCTCTGACCCGAGGTGTCGACCCTTCGGATAGTCTTGTAATTCAGGAAAATTCCAAGCCAAATGCCCTCATCGCCACCTCCTCCTTAAAACGGGAAACCGCGGTGTCAGCCATTCTCCCGCAGGCGCGCTTTTGCGATATCCGAGGGACCATTGGAAAGAGATTGGAAAAACTGTCCTCTGGAGAGATAGATGGCGTGGTGATCGCTGAAGCGGCGCTCATCCGCCTTAAGCTAACGCATCTCAACCGCATCAAGTTGCCTGGGGTTTCAACGCCCTACCAAGGGCAGCTTGCCATTCTCGCTCGCACCGGAGATCAGGAAATGGCCGATTTTTTTGCTTCGTTAGACGTTAGAGCCCTTCCCAAAGCTCTTTACTTTGGGCCCGACCTTCCCTCCCATGAATTCCGCAACCGCTGGCTGCACCACTACCCATTGATCCGCATTGAGCAACTTCCCCCTGACCCGGAAGCTTACAAACAGTGGGAAAAAGCCACACACGTCATCTTTACAAGCAAAAACGCAGTAAAAACGACTTTAAATCATCTAAAAGAGCTGAACATTCCAGCGGAATCGCTGAAAGAAAAAATCGTCCTCGCTATCGGACAAGCAACAGCCTCGATCATCCCTTTCTACAAAGAACTCATCATCGCTAAAACCGAAACCCAGGAAGGAATCATTGAATTGCTCTCGCCGGGAGCGTTCTATTTCTATCCCCATTCTGCCCTGTCTCGCCCCCTCTTAAATCTAGCGCTATCCCGACATCCACACGTGTCATTTGCTGCCTACACAGTTTCTCAAGACCCCCTCACGCAGATTCCAGATCTTCATTCTTTCCCGGAAGCGATCTTTTCAAGCCCCTCAACAGTCGAGGCTTTTTTCGCTAGAAATCCCAAAGTTCCCAATTCTCTTCGGCTGACAGCTATTGGCCCAGTGACTCAAGCAGCGCTTAGTGTTGATAAAAACATTCAAAACACTCTTCGATCAAACCATTTTGGACCGCACCGAGCTCCTTGACAGCTTCCTCTTTGGGAGAAAGGATGACAACGCTTCGGCCTTTTAAGAAGTTTTTGAACTCTTCTAATGAAAACCGGGGATCGTCCTCTTTGTTATCCAGGTGGATTCGATCTGCCATCAAAAAAGTGCGCTGAACATGGTTTTTTTTCATATTAAGCACCTTCATTCTGGATGCACAGCGCTGCTTAAACACTTTTGCTTCCTGTTCTCTTCTATGCTCCATTAAAAAAACGTCTTGAGACATCAGCTTCATGCGGACTTCAAATAATGTGTAGTAGACGTCTTCCAGTTCTGCATCGGAATCGATGATATCTCTTTTCATAAGAGCATCGACTAGGTCTAAAGCGGCTAAATCGAGAACCAAGCCTTCTTCCATCCACTGGTCTTGAGTTCCAATGTCCCATCCAATCATACTCGCTTGCGTCCTCAACCACACAGATTGAACTGCTGCATCAGATTGTATCCGGTGAAAAGCCGGAACATCTTGGACCATGACCAAGTCTCTTTCTTTTGCAAAAATGTTGATAAATAGCGAATTAACCTGTTTATGGCCTTCAGAGCCCGGCTCGTCCACTAAAAGAAATTCCGTAGCACTAGACAGATTATTGCGATCTACTTTCTCTCCGGCATATAGAACATTATAGTTTTTACTTATAAAATTGATCATAACTTCCTTGTTTTTATTAGGTTGTACCATATTGATAATTATAAAAACATAGAAATTAATCCTTTCATTATTTAATATAAGACATTAAAACCAAACAAAGGCAAATTATGACATTTACTCAAGGACTCACCCGATCTGGAAATCTATTACTAAGAACAGCAGGATGGACTGCTTTCGGCGGCGCTACCCTTCCTCCTCTCGGATTGAGCAGCGGAAGCCCGGAAGGTCTTATTGGAGGCTTGACTGTCAGCAAGTACTTATTCATCGGCTCATTTGGATTGGGGGGTGCAGGACTTACACTTAAAACTATAGGAATAGCTCTACCAAAAGTGAAACAGCTGGCTCATTTGTTCAAGAAATAGGTTGCCCTTGCTAAATTTAGACGCATTCAGCCACACTGAGTTTAATACTCACAAGGAGAATATATATGTCTTTGAAATTTGAACTTCCTCCCCTCCCTTACGATTTTGGTGCTCTTGAGCCTGTGATCAGTGCGGAAATCATGACTCTGCACTACACAAAACATCATCAGGCGTACGTCACTAACCTGAACAAAGCTTTGGAACAGTATGCAGATGCCGAGGCAAAACAAGATCTACAGCAGATGATTGCCCTGCAGCAGGCGATCAAGTTTAACGGCGGCGGAAACGTCAACCACTCCATTTTCTGGACCAACCTGGCGCCTATAAAACAAGGCGGAGGCACTCCTCCTCAAGGTAACCTAGGCAAAGCGATCGAGCACAGCTTCGGCTCCCTGCAGCAGTTCACCGACTTAATGAGCCAAAAAGCCGTTGGCGTTCAAGGTTCCGGCTGGGCGTGGTTGGGATTCAACAAAACATCCAAGCACCTGGAAGTAGCTACCTGTGATAACCAAGATCCGCTCAGCACTAAAGGGCTAATTCCGCTATTAGGAATCGATGTGTGGGAACACGCGTACTACTTGCAGTATAAGAACGTGCGCCCCGACTACGTCAAGGCGATCTGGCAGATCATCAACTGGAAAAACGTCGAAGAGCGCTACAACCAAGCCTCAAGCTAAAATGATAGGCGCAGCCGCCGGCTGCGCCATTTTTACGCAAGCTTCACAACATAATCTCTAAATTTTGCAACGTCATCAAAAAACAGGTAAAAGTTGTCCTTGAACTTACCTTGAATGACCGGCAACTCATTTTCATGTAATTCACAGTCGTAAGCATGGCAATTCAAGAGTCGGTCATGTTTCAAAACGCTGAATCGTTCTCGCAATTTCCTCGACGTCAACGCGGACATAGCCCGAGTAAGCCGTATCTAAGTTTAGGATCGGTATAGCTCTGCCCAAAGTGCTAAGCAAACACATCCCAGCGTGAATGCCATTCAGCCAAATTGCTAAGGGAGATCAAAAAAATGTGTCATAGTTTTCATGGGTAGCATAAAAAAAAATACTTATCAACATCAAGAATTCTTCTTGTTCAAAAGAGTCCGTCAAAAGTAAAATAGATGCATGGGATTATTTTCTCGATCAAAACCAAAGATCAAAATTCAAACCACCAAACGCGACGGGTTCAGCGGTTGGCTCAAGTGCACGCATTGCAATGAGTTGATCCACGCCAATGAACTGCAGCAGAATTTTAACTGCTGCCCTAAGTGTCGCTACCACTACAGGCTTTCTGTCAACGAGCGCATTGCGCTGTTGGCTGACGAGAACAGCTTCCAAGAGCTGTTCACTAACTTGGAACCTATAGATAGCCTCCACTTTGTCGATAGCGAGCCTTACTCCAAGCGCATTGTAGAAGCGAAAGAAAAGTCTGGAAAGGGCGAAGCGACGACAGTTGGACTGTGTACTATCGGCGGCATTCCGGTTGTTCTAGGAGTCCTCGACTTCAACTTCATGGGCGGTTCCATGGGTTCTGTTGTAGGCGAAAAACTGACGCGCCTAATCGAAACAGCGATCGAAAAAAAGAAACCTCTGCTTATCGTTTCGACATCAGGCGGCGCACGCATGCAGGAATCGATCCTATCGCTCATGCAGATGGCTAAAACAAGCGCGGCTCTCGCAAAACTGCACGAAGCTTCACTTCCCTACATCTCAATCTTGACTAACCCTACAACGGGCGGCGTTACTGCTTCCTTTGCTTCGTTAGGAGACATCATCTTCGCTGAACCGAACGCGCTGATTTGTTTTGCCGGTCCTCGCGTCATCGAGCAAACGATCGGCCAAAAGCTACCTCCCGATGCACAAAAATCGGAGTTCCTCCTCGAACATGGCATGATCGATGCCATCGTAGAGAGGCATGACCTGAAAGATAAATTGATTGAAACCCTATCCCTTCTAGTGAGAAAATGAACAGCATTGACATCCCCCTTCTTCTCGAAGACGAGAGCTTAGAACCTGTTTACGCTTCCTGCCAAGCTGCAGGGGCCGATCTAAAGGCAAACCTAAAGGATCCACTGGAGATTGCTCCGGGGGAATCCAAACTCATCCCTACAGGCGTCCGCGTCGAAATACCGGAGGGCTTTGAAATCCAAGTGAGGCCGAGAAGCGGTCTTGCATTGAAAAACCAGATTACCGTCTTAAACACGCCTGGAACCATCGACTCCGACTACCGCGGCGATATCGGCGTCATTTTGATCAACCATGGCAAAGCCATCTTTACTGTGACTCCTGGCATGCGCATCGCGCAGATGGTCGTCGCTCCTGTTTACCAGGCCAAATTCCTACAAACTGCTGCCCTGGGATCCACCAAACGAGGGGAAAACGGCTTTGGACATACAGGCGTTACCAAATGACAGCTGTCGCTTCCTACATGGACCCCGAACTTGTCCTTTTTCTCAATGCAAACTCCAGAGAAGAGGCGATCCACTCTTTAATCGACCAGTTGAATGCCAAAGGCAAACTGAAAAACAAAGAACTCTTCTCTCAAGCCATTTTTGCTCGGGAAGCACTCGTATCCACGGCGATCGGTATGGGCATTGCTATCCCACACGCTAAGCTCGCAGGGTATGAGGAGTTTTTCATCGCCATCGGCATTTTATCCAAAGGCGTTGACTGGAAAGCGCTCGATCATTTGCCTGTCCGTCTGATTTTCCTGATCGGCGGTCCGGAACACAAACAAACTGAATATCTTAAACTCCTATCCGGCCTGACGCTGCTGATCAAAAATGATGAGATTAGAAAAAAAATGTTAGCACTGAATTCTCCTATCGATATCATAGGATTATTCACGTGAGGCAAAGAAATGGATCTCAAAATCAAAGACGTGGCAGAACTGCTCAATGTGTCTGAAACCACAATTAGACGTTGGCTAAACGACGGGAAAATTCCTGCCTATAAAATTCAGGGACAGTACCGATTCAGCCGTATCGAAATCGAAAACTGGGTGATGAGCCACAAGTTGAGCAAAGAAGAGGGTCGCTCGCCCTTTGAAAAGCAGTCAGTCCAACCCAAAAAATCGGCCGTCGGCAGCCAGAAATTCTCCCTATACCGCGCACTGCACAAAGGGTGCGTCTTAATTAATGTTCCCGGGAAAACACCTGCAGAGGTGATCGCAAATAGCACAAAAGAACTCAGCCGTTCTTACAAAGTAGACCCGGAAATGCTCGCTGATCTACTGATCGACCGCGAAACCTTGCAACCGACAGCTTTAAATAATGGGTTAGCCGTTCCGCACACAAGAGAATTTATCTTAACTCCTCACCATGACCTTGTAGCCGTGGCTTTCCCTGAACAACCAATTGCCTATGGAGCGTTAGATGGCAAGCCGGTCCATTCCCTTCTTTTCCTCTTTGCCGGAAGCGATAAAAGACATCTGCACTTACTAGCAAAGCTGGCTCATTTGAGCGGGCAAAATGCAGAGTTTCAAAAGCTGCTCCAAAAGAAGCCTTCGAAAGAAGAGCTATTGAACTTTGTCAAAGAATGGGAAAGCCAGATTGCCGCGCCTTCGGACGAAGAGTAGACTTTTTTCAAAATTCGCTTTGTTTGGAAAAATGAACTATTTTTGAGCGGATTTTTTGCAAAATTTTGAGAGCATATGTAATCATAAGGTCGAAAAATTTTGCGGAAAAGACGCCGAAAAGAGCCATTTTAACAATCAAATGGAATTTCGAAAGAAGCCTAATAGTTAAAAATTTTAACCATCGAGGTCCATTATGGTTAATTTTATCACTTCACCCTATACTTATTTTTCGCCATTCGAGGATCTTTACACCCAAACACAAAATCAGCCTGCCGACCCATGTGTTACAACCCAAGAGTATTTTGGGAGAAAAACGATCGTCATGGACCTGAGCACTCTCATTGACGACAGGACAACCACTCTTAAAATCTATGTTTACTGTAAAAAATACTGGACCTATGAAGATTGGAAATACTTTGCCCAGAGTCCTAAACAGAGTTTAGAAGATGCAGCCATAGGTGAAATGGTCATATCTTATGAAGAGCGTCCGCTTGTTCATCGGCTCATCAAAGGAGAAATGGTGCAATTGTCTAATGGGATGCATTGGAAGTTAAATAGGCAGTAAGGCTTCTAACCCATGCCTTAAGAGCAATGTCCACAAAATGTTTTCCTAAGCAGGCTCTTGGACCCTCCCCAAAAGGCAGAAAAGGAAGTCCCTGTATGGATGAAGCATTTCTCGCCAATGCCGATACCTTGACAGCCAACCGAGCTCCTTTTGGGAAATGGATCTCATGGATTCTACTCTCTCCTTCACAGCGAAACTCTAGGCATAAATCGAGAGCCGCGGTCCTCTCTACATAAGGAACTGGAACATGGTATTGAATCGCTTGAGAAATAAACACTTCTAATGCTGATTCTTCTCCCAGAGCGATTTTAGGGTCTATTCCCATACGGGATACCATTTTCGCTGTCTCGCGAAAAAGGTGAGCCAACTTATCCTGAGCTGAAAATAAAATCAGCACATATTCCAAAGGAAAAGGTTTGATCTCAGGGTATTTTTGCGCGATGACCGGCATCGCATTTCGAATGCCTCGACGCATACTCTGAATGGATTCCGGCAATTCCAGATCCAAATACTGCTTAAGCTCGCAAAACTCTCTAAAATGGGTTAAATGCTCCTTAAAATCCTCAATAAAACCCCCTAAATCCAGATCTACGCGGGGTGTTCCAAAAAGAGCAATGGATAACAAACGTGCAGCCATTGTTTGTGAAAACTGAGGAGAATGCGCAACTTCTTGAAATGACTTTCCCTTTAGGCATTCTGTGCAGTCATTGTAAAATTGAGAGACTAATTCCTTATTCTGCAATTTACCTGAAAAATAGGTGTGAGCAGCGCGATCAAACACAACTGAGCTTTCCGGAAAACACAGCTTTAAAAAATCTTTCCAGCCCGCCGCCTCTTCTCCCTCAACCAACAAACTCTCATCTACTCTGAAAAAGGCTTGAGCTAAAGTTAAATCACAAAACGCATAGCGATCCCCACAAAATGAGGGCCTTTCTTCCACAAAAGGCGCTTCCGGCTTAAATCCCAGAGCATATTGCGCCAAATGAACCACTCTCAATGGAAGAAGAGAATCCGTACCGACTGTTTCCCTATTTGAGATAAACTCCCACATCCGCAAGGTAAAAAAGAAAGGAGCTGCTGCTTTATTTAGAAATGAAGGGCTCTTTTCCTGCCCGGGTAAAAGTTCTCTGAAGTGCGCTTCAACAATTTTCATGCCAATTCTCATCTTGCCTGATTTCGATTATCAGTGGCAATGGAAAGAACCTCTTGCGATCCGAAAGAGGTCTAATGTATCGCCTTGATTACTCTAGCCAGACGCCATACGGTTTTGAGTTCGTCCTGGTCAGAAGGCAAAAACTGGTCCCACGAAGTGAGCTTGCCATTCCATAGTGTATGGAGAACGGGGCCCATGATAGGCACCGATTGATCGATCCAATGGGTCCAACTTCTTAAGTGGCGATCCAAGTAAGCCTCATCTAGTTGACCCAGCTGGCGAGTGAGAGTTTCAGATACTTCTCTCTGCTCTTGCGCAGACAGCTCTCTCATGCTTTTACTTAAGCACGTCTTGAAAAGCTCTTGCAGACCTAAGCTTACCCATACAAAATCGCGTTGCGACTCTTTTGACAACGTACTTTTATTTACTGTACCGGAAGCAATGTGCAGCACTTTAACGCTTTCTCGGAACTGTTTCTTGAAAAGACCATATTTCTCATCTTTTGGGTCTTGATTGACGAATGTCTGAATGCTTCCATTAGAGCCTGTCAAATGCACAGCAAGGGACTTGCCCGGCTCCTGCTCTGACAGTGGCAACCAGCCCGAAATATGAGATGAATTGATGTGTTGTGTAACTTGCATAACCTATAGGCTCAATAGGTTAGCAAATTACACAGTAAAAACCAACTACAAAAATCAGCTTTGCTTTTCAGGAGCCGGCGCTTCCTCCGGAGTGGCTGCGCTTTTTCGCTCAGACACTTTTTTCCTTGGAAACACTTCCTGATCGATCAGCTGAAGATGATCTCCGTCGACGGTTACTAAGCAGCGTCTTCCCTGGTCGGGGCTGGCCAGCACTTTTTCCGCGAGAGGATCTTCCAGATACTGCTCGATTGTGCGACGCAGCGGTCTTGCTCCCATTTCCGGTTGGAATCCTTTCTCGACCAAGAACTCGCGCGCTTTGTCGTCCAGTGTGAGGTAGATCTCGCGCGATTTGATGCGCTCTGAAAGTTTTTTCAGCTCCAGGTCGATCACTCTCAACAGCTGTTCTTTGTTCAGCGGATGGAAGATCACCAGATCGTTCAAACGGTTCAAAAATTCCGGCTTGAAATGTTTTTTCGCTGCCTTCTCAATCTGTTCTTTGATATGAGCATAGTCCATAGAGCCTTCCATGGCTCCAAAGCCGATCTCCGTGCTCTTCTTGATGAGATCTGCGCCTAAGTTGGACGTCATGATCACGATCGTGTTTCTGAAATCGACCTTTCTTCCGAAGGAGTCTGTCAGGCGACCCTCTTCGAGGATCTGAAGGAGGATATCCATCACATCGGGGTGCGCTTTTTCAATCTCGTCAAAAAGGACGACAGAATAGGGGCGCTGTCTAACTTGTTCGGTCAGCTGGCCGCCTTCTTCGTGGCCCACATAACCCGGAGGCGATCCTGTCATACGGCTGACGGCAAACTTCTCCATGTATTCGGACATGTCGACTTGAATGAGCGCATCTTCGCCACCGAATAGATTGATTGCCAATAAGCGCGCTAACAAGGTTTTTCCAACTCCAGTAGGGCCTAAAAAGAGGAATGCACCGATCGGACGGTTGGGGTCTTTGATGTCGGCTCGGCTTCGTCGAATGGCTCGAGAGACTGTTTTCACAGCATCTTCCTGTCCGATGATCGTACCGCTCAGATGCTCTTCCATTTTGAGCACCTTTTCCGTTTCGCCTTCTGTCAATCGACTGATCGGAACACCTGTCTGCCTTGCCACCACTTTTGCGACGTCTTCATCTTCGACGATCACAATATGCTCTTCCTTATTGACTTCCCATTCCTGGCGGTTTTTCTGCAGCTCTTCTCTCAATGTTTTCTCTTGATCGCGCAGTTTGGCCGCTTTTTCATACTCTTGATGGTTGATCGCTTCCTCTTTCGCAATCCTGGCTTCTTCAATCTTCTTTTCGAGATTATTGAAGTCTGGAACGCGCTCCATCATAGAGATGCGCATTTTAGCGCCCGCTTCGTCGATCAGGTCGATCGCCTTATCCGGCAGGAATCGTCCGTGGATGTAGCGATCTGAAAGCATAGCAGCTGCATGGATCGCTTCCATGGAATAGATGCACTTATGGTGCGCTTCATATTTCTTAATGATGCCCTGAATGATCGCCACGGTATCATCTACAGAAGGAGGATTGACCCAAACCTGCTGGAAACGTCTTTCTAAAGCGGCATCTTTTTCGATATGTTTGCGGAACTCATCCACTGTCGTTGCGCCGATACACTGAATCTCACCGCGGGACAGCGCAGGCTTCAAGATATTGGAAGCGTCGATGGCACCTTCAGCCGCGCCTGCACCTACAATCGTATGCAGCTCGTCGATAAACAGAAGGATGTTGCCGTTCTTTTTGATCTCGTCCATCACGGCTTTGATCCGCTCTTCAAACTGGCCCCGGTACTTCGTTCCGGCAATCATCAAAGGTAAGTCAAGAGTGATTAAACGTTTCTTGCGTAAGTTTTCGGGAACTTCGCCTCGCACAATCGCCTGTGCCAACCCTTCGACAATGGCAGTTTTTCCAACGCCCGCTTCACCAACGAGCACAGGGTTGTTTTTGCGTCTGCGGCATAAGATCAGGATCAGTCGTTCCAGCTCTTCTTTGCGACCAACGACGGGATCGAGTTTGCCTTCACGGCTCATCTCTGTCAGGTCGTGTCCGTACGCCTTTAATGCAGGCATTTTATCACTAGCTGTAGAAGCTGAGCGTTCGTATGTTTTTCCTTGCGAAGCACCGGAAGGAGAAGCTGGCGGAACATTGCCGATCTGAGGTTGGGCTCCGCCTAAGGGGGGAAGCTGAAGATTGAATGTTTCCAACTCCTTCAAAACCTCTTTTCGCACCTCTTTCAGGTTGACGTTGAGATTTTCAAGCACTTGAGCTGCAACACCATCAGTTTGACGCAAGAGTCCGAGAAGAAGATGTTCTGTGCCGACATAGTTGTGATTGAGGTTGGCCGCTTCTTCGTTTGCGTACTCAAACACTTTCTTTACCTTGCCGGTCAAAGCGGGATCGCCATACACCTGAATCTCAGGACCGTAGCCCACGAGCTTCTCCACTTCGGCACGGACAGTTTCAAAGTCGATATTCAGGTTTTTCAACACGTTGACCGCAACGCCCTGCCCAAGTTTCAAAAGCCCCAACAATACGTGTTCTGTTCCCAGATAGTTGTGGTTCAGCCTTTGCGCTTCTTTTTTGGCCAATTTAATGACTTGTTTCGCTCGATTGGTAAATTTATCAAACATAGATCTCTTCCTGGGTGATCCCTAATTGTGATCCGTTGGGCTATTTTTGAAAAGGGTTGAGATGCATCGCGTGAAAAATTGCTTGGTTCACGGAGACACCATAAAGATAAGTTCCTAACAGAGAAAGCCTTGGAAAATCCTTCAATGACGCCTCGATCCGTTGAACGAGACCGGGATGTCCTATTGCATATTTCGGAATCGCCTCTTTTGCAAAGAAAACCTCAATAAAATCCGGCGATTCGAGAATTCCCAAATCGGAAGCCAATCCTTCTAAGGCCAACCTTTTTGCCTCTTCGACAGACTTTCCCTCACCTTCTAGCATGACCGATAACCGCGTTTCTACTTCATTTTGATTTTGAAACGGAAATGCGGAAGAATCAAACACCACTCCTAGTAAAGGAGATTTTTCTTTAGAGGGAGCCAGATAACCAAACCCCTCATACCGGTTGACTCGCTTTTTATAGCCTACCTTGACGACAGCGACGGAAGTAGAGCGAATTTCTTTTAGAAGCTGTTTTAAGGATGAATCGGGCAGCAGAGAGCTAAGTGCTGAAGCTGGTAATGTCGATACAACGCGATCGAAAGTCTCTATTCCGCTGTCACATGTCACTTGAACTCCATGCTCACTGCATTCAACGCGGCGCACGGGAGTGGATAAGCGGATAGAGTCCCCCAAACTTCTCGCTAAGGCTTTCGGCAGCTCTTCCAAACCGTTCTTTAATGTATACAGTGCGCTTTTCTCTTTCGATTTTTTTCCAAAAAGCGCGCCGAGAACCAATGACCGGTGCACGCTTTCGATTTCCTTCATCTTAGGGAAGCAGGAGGAGATCGAAAGCTCTTTTGCATTTGCAGCAAAGATCCCCTTCGTTAAAGGATCGATGAGCTGTTCAGCAACGCCCTGGCTAAAATGACGTGAGAAGAATTCATAGACAGACTCATCTTCCTCTTTTCTGGAGCCAAAAAGCGGTTCCTTGGCAAAAGAGGTGAGATAAGGACGAGTCAGTGGGGAAGAAAAGAGACTTAAAAAAGAATCAGGAAGCTGTTCCAGCTTTTTGTTATGCAAAAGGTAACGCTTAAACGCCTGTCTGGGAGCTTCGATCAACTGCTCTTTTAAACCCAGCTCTTCGATCAGCTGCAAAGTTTCTGTGCTATCTACAGACCGTAAACTACGTGGGCCTGACTCGAAGAAAAATCCCTCTTTAGATTCTGAACGGATCCAGCCACCCACCCTGCTCTCTTTTTCAAGCAAGGTCACAGAGCATTTCTTCTGCAATTGATAAGCTGCAGCCAGTCCGGAAATGCCGCCTCCTAAGACACAGACCCTATCGGGTAAAGGAGTCGACTCTTTTTCCCTGGTTATCGATCGATTCATATCGGGCCATTCCCTCAGTTAACGTCACCAGCAATAGCTGCCTGACCGACTTCGACTTCGCAATGTACCAAGATTGCTGGGGAGTTCTTGGCGTGCGCGGCTCCTTGACACCCCAGGAACCATCCCCTAAATACATCACACCGGTTGGGTGGACAGCTCCTTTCAAAATGGGGTGAGTCCTCTTGTAAGCATGGTCGTGGTTCTCAAAAGCGGTTGTCAATCGATATTCCTCAAAGAGCGGAACCCAATGCTTGCGGATCTTTGCGCTGCGTATGCCGCTATACGCCCTTACAGAGGGGTACGCAGGAACGTGATAAATGGCAAATTTCCATCGTCTGCCTTCCCTCTCTTTTAAAACCCCTCTCAACCAGTCCGTCTGCTCTCCCTGGACCGGAACTGTATGCCCTGAATCTAGCATGAAGATGGACAAATCATTGCCTACGTCAATCGTGCGGTAGCATCTGCCTGCAGGTAAAAAAAGCTGATAAAAAAGATACGCCTGAGCCGGGGATTCATCAAATCCGCCATTGTTCACATCGTGGTTGCCGATCGCAACAGCCATCGGAATCAGATCTCCATTAGAGCGCACCATCGTCTTGCTCCAGGCATTCAGAAAGGCCAACCAGCGTTCGCTGCTTTCGCTAAAAAAATAATGCTTCGAGCCTGCATAGGAAATATCGCCGCCGAGCAGAGCAAAATGAGGGTCCTCTCTTGCTGCAACGCGATTCATCTCTTCCACAAGCTCAATTTCATCGTGGTAGATATCGCCTCCCGTTACAAAACGCATCGGCTGATTAAACGTTGTGGCTAGGGTTGTGAAGGTATACTGTTTCGCTTCCTCCGGAAGCTGAAATTCGTAGCGCGTTGCGGGCTCCAAACCATCCAGCTCAACTCGCTCCAGATGGTATCCGAACAATTTGTCCAAAACTGTCGAAGAGGGCACTGCTGTCTTCCAATCAGTTGCGCCTTCCTTGCGGAACTTGACGGTTCCTTCCACTGCCTCCTTTGAAAGCCATGAAATGGCAAGATGCCTTTCCGGATGGTCGAGAAGGGTTAAATAGAGAGCTTCTGACGCCGCAGAAAGCGACCCCAAACAGAGAAGCAATAGGGCAAAAACCGTTCTAACCATTTTTATCGACCGCAATTTCTGTCAGCTTTTCCATGATCTCCGCTGTCCTTGCAAGGAATCCTTGAAATGTACGAGGATCTAACTCTTGCTGTGAAAGCAGAGAGAGGTCGACCACTTCATGCGCCATTGCCTTAGCTAAATCAGGGTGAATTTTTTCAAGTTTTGGCAAGGCACACACTAGAGGATTGTTTGTGTTGACGATCAGCGTTTTCCTCGCAAAAGATGGCCCCTCCGGATTGAGCGCTTTCATGTAATCGCGCATCCTTCGCTCTTTTTCCTCAATCACGACCAGAGAAGGAATCTCCTCTTTAGCTAGGCTCTCCGCTTTCACTTCGAGATTTTGTCCTTCACACTGCCTCTTGAAGAACTCTGCCAAATGGTACGCCTCCGTCCTTCCTTCTGCATCCAGCACCGTTTTTTGTTTGGAAGGATCCAACAGATGCTCCCCCAATTCAGCGTCCACTCTCTGGAAGGAGATCTCTTTATCTTTGCTTTCCAGTTGGTTGAATAGATAGGGATCCAAGCGGAAGTCGGCAGAAAGAATATCGATCTGTTTCTCTTTATAGAGCTTGTGCAGACCGGTTTCCTCTTTTTCATGCAAGGTGTAGAACACTTTGCCTTTTGCCTTGTCCTGATTTCTCTCTTTGTATTCTGCAAGCGTGAGGTATTGGCCATCGAGGTTTTTCCAGATCAATAGGTCTTTCATTCTCTCTGAGAACTTCTCATCCTGGATAACCCCAAGCTTGACGATCGGAGCGATGTCTTTCCAGCACGAAGTGTATTTGTCGCGATTCGTTTTGAATAGAGTGGAAAGGCTATCAGAAACTTTCTTGGAGATGTGAGATGAGAGCTGGCGAACGGTTTTATCTACCTGAAGATAGCTTCTGGAAACGTTTAGCGGAATGTCTGGAATGTCGATTACGCCGCGGAGGCACATCAAGTACTCAGGAATCACGTCTTTGCAATTATCCGAAACAAAAACCCGGTTGCAATACAGCTTAACCGTATGTTTTGCAAAATCGGAATCCTTAGCAAGCGCAGGAAAATAGAGAACCCCTTTCAGGTGGAATGGATAGTCCACGTTCAAATGCATCCAGAATAAGGGCGGTTCTTCAAATGGATAGAGATGCTTGTAAAACTCCAAGTAATCTTCATCAGTGCACGTAGAGGGCGCCTTGATCCAAAGCGGCTCTTCGCTGTTGACCCGCTCTCCATCGAGATAGACAGGGTAAGGCATAAAGGAGCAGTAGTGGTTGACCACTTCTTTCAGGCGATCGCCTTCTAAAAATTCTTCACCTTCCACATTGACGTGCAGAACAATGGTCGTCCCGCGCTCTGTTCGATGTCCTTTTTCCAACGTATACTCGCTCGATCCATCGCAGCTCCAGAATGCAGGCTCAGCCCCTTCCTTATAGGAAAGCGTGTCGAGTTCCACCTTATCGGCCACCATGTAAGCTGAGTAAAAACCCAATCCAAAATGCCCAATGAACTGGTCGGATTCATTTTTCCCCTTCACCTGCTGCACAAAATCTTCCGCTCCGGAAAAAGCGATCTGGGCGATGTATTTCTCCACCTCTTCCTTGTCCATACCGATGCCATTATCAGAAAAAGTGATCGTCTTCGCATCCTTGTCAAGCTTGATATCAACCCTGAAGTCGCTATCCTGAGCCGAAGTTTTCCCTTGGTCTCTTAAGATCTTCACCTTCTGGATCGCATCGCACGCATTGGATACGAGCTCCCGAACAAAAATGTCCCGGCTCGAATAAAGCCATTTTTTAATGATGGGCAGAATGTTTTCGCTGTGAATGTTTAATGTGCCTTTCGCCATGCTAGAATCTCTCGTGAATTTTTAAACAATGATACTCTAAATGGGGATTGAGTAAAACCCTCTATTTCAAGCCCTCCCAACCCGTGCCCGTGAGCGTGCCCGTGCCCTCCCAACCCGTGCCCGTGAGCGTGCCCGTGCCCGTGCCCGATTTGTACTAAATCCGAATGAAAAAATTTGAGAATAATTTCGGGCACGCACAAGGGCACGGGCACGCTCACGGGCACGGGCCCGGGATTTTTTCGGGCACGCTCACGCTCACGGGTTCAAAGTTTGGAAAAGGAAAACAGGGGCTGCAGGGTTTTACGAGAAAGCTCTTCTGGGCAGAGAAATTCTGCGACGTTCCCCTCTTTTTGATAAACAGGGAAGGGCATGCACTTAGTCATCTGATCCAAAAGGCGATCATCGGGCGCGTAGAGGAACAGATGCTTTGTTCCTGCTTCCGCCTTATTGACAAAGACGAAGAGAGCATGGGCTGCGCGGTCATTGCGGAAGTTCTCCCAAGCTTCACGATCAAAGGCAGGTGTTCTAGGAACTGAGGAAATCGCGTAGATCAGTTGGCCATCTTTGTAAGACTTGGCATCGCGTTTTAACAGATCTTCATCTGCCACATCCTCTTTGAGTTGGAGCAGTTCTTCATAGAAGGAACGACGATCGACTCCGGTCGATTGTGACAGCGAAAGAGCTGCCTTTCGATCAAACTCTGTGGTTTTATTTCGATCTTCCAGGTTGCTTGTGTCGAGCAAAATAGCCCCGAGAAGAAAAGCGGCGGCATCATGAGGCCACTTTTCCCTTTTTGAGGAGATGATGGAAGCTGTTGAGCCGCAGATCACAATTTCTTCTTCATAGGGCTGTGAAAAGGGGTCAGACTGCCCGGGATGGTGATCGACTACGGATCGAACGCGGGGCCGTAAGTTTTGCTGATTAACCGCTAAACGGCGATGATCTACTAAAGTTAAACTTCCGGAGAATCTTTCTAGATCTTCTTTAAAATAAAGAACATCCGGTGAAATTCCTCCTTGAGTGAGAAGGCGCATCAGCTCCTTCTTGGCAAAAAGATCTTTTTTGGGAAAGTTCAAAAAAGGAATTATCTTCTCCTCGCCATTCAAGAGAGAATAGCACAGGGCGGAAGCCACAGAATCGAGATCTCCGCTTTCATTGCCAAGCACGCCGTGCGTCCGATTCGATTTAGACAGAAGAAAGAGATGCTCAGCGAGTGAATTCATAGGGCCATGATGGGAAAACTGATAGGCAATGTCAAGCACTAGAAAAAATTGTTGAAAAGCGGCAGTCGGGAAGCTATGCTGGTTTCTATGCTGGACATCGATCCGTTCCTCATAATTTATGCCGTTGTAGCCTTTATCACCATTGGCGTGATTTTGGCCGGTTTGATCCTATTCACAAAAGCTAAACTGGTTCGCGCGGAAAAATGCAAAATCGACATCAACGACGATCCCGAGCTCTCCTTTGAAACGAACGGAGGAGGAACTCTCCTTTCAGCCCTAACCTCTCATGGCATCCCTATCCCTTCTCCATGCGGCGGAAAAGCTACCTGCAAGCAGTGTCGAGTACAAATCGTTGAAGGAGCCTCCGATCCTTTAGAAACCGATATCGGCACTTTTAATAAAAAGCAGTTGAAACAAGGCTGGAGGCTCTCCTGCCAAACGAAAGTGAAGCACGATGTAAAATTGCACGTCGATGAACACGCGCTTGGCGTTAAAGAATGGATGGCAACAGTCATTAGCAACGAAAACGTCGCCACCTTTATTAAAGAGCTGATCGTCGAAATCCCTGAGGGGGAAGAGGTTCCTTACCGCTCCGGCGGCTATCTCCAATTCCATGTACCGCCCTTTTCCACTAATACTGAAGAATGGAAAAAGACCATGGATCCTATGTACTATGCCGACTGGGAAAAGTTCCACCTGTTTGGAATTCCGATCGATTTCTCTTCCCTGCCTACACCTCCTAACGAAGTGATTCGCGCCTACTCTATGGCGTCTTACCCCGCAGAAGGAAAAAAGCTGATCTTTAACATCCGCATTGCCACACCGCCTTTTGCGGGAGGCAAGGTCGTCCCCAATGTCCCTTGGGGCATCTGTTCAAGCTACACCTTTGCGCTAAAGCCCGGCGATAAGATCCGCTTGAGCGGCCCCTATGGTGAATCGTTTATGGTGAATGACAACAGAGATCTGATCTTCTTGATTGGTGGGGCAGGCTCGTCCTTTGCCAGAAGCCACATCCTCCACCTCTTTAAAACAGAAGGCACTAAACGCAATGTCACCATGTGGTATGGAGCGCGATCGTTAAAAGAGAACATTTACGAGAGAGAATACAAGGAACTGGAAGAGAAGTTTCCGCAAAACTTTAAATACAACCTCGTGCTGTCCGAACCCCTTCCTGAGGATATTGAAGCGGGCTGGCCAAAGGGCGATCCACTGAAGACCAATTTCCTCTTCCGCTCCTTTGAAGAGGGGCAATTAAAAAAGTTGGATTATCCGGAAGACAAACTCTATTACGTTTGCGGCCCTCCATTGCATAACAAAGCGGTTCTAAAGCTCCTGGACGACTATGGAGTCCCCAGAGAAAGCATCATCCTAGACGACTTTGGCAGCTGATCGTGCGCATCTACCTAGCTCAGATCAACCCTACTATCGGAGCGATCGACGACAATATTCAGTTGATGCTCGACGCGATCGAACAAGCGAAACAATGTCAGGCAGAGTTAGTTGTATTTCCTGAGCTGGCTGTAACAGGCTATCCGCCGGAAGACTTTTTATTGCTGCACAGCTTTTCAGAAAAGACTGAGAGAGCTTTAAATAAGCTGATTGCAGCTTCCAAAGGGATCGGCGTGATTGCAGGAACCATTCGACGCAATCCTGAACCTAATGAAAAGCCACTTTTCAACACAGCAGCGATTCTCTACGATGGCAAACTTCTTGGATATCAGGACAAAGCGCTTTTGCCCACCTACGACGTATTCGATGAATGGCGCTACTTTGAACCCGCCCATAAACCCTTTGCCCCTTGGGTGATCGGCCCTTACAAAGTCGCCGTCACCATCTGCGAAGACATCTGGAAACACGCCGGAAAGGCTCATTACGCCAGAGACCCTATTCTGGAGCTTGCAAAGCATCCTGTCGACCTTCTCGTGAATCTTTCCGCCTCGCCCTACCACGCAGGAAAAATCAATATCCGACTGGAGATCGGCTCTAAAGCTGCCCAAACCTTAAAATGTCCCGTTGCACTGACAAACCAGATAGGCGGCAATGACAGCCTCATTTTCGATGGACATAGTTATCTCATGAACTCAAAAGGAAAGTTAAGCTATCTCAGCAAGAGTTTTTCAGAAGATGGCGCGCTAGTCGATACGGAAAAGGCACAACAAGCTACCTACGTCGAAGACCGCAATCAGGAGCTTTACCAAGCCCTAGTCCTAGGCCTCAAAGATTATTTTAAAAAATCAGGCTTTAAAACTGCCTGCCTGGGGCTTTCAGGCGGCATCGATTCCGCTCTTGTCGCGTGCCTTGCAGTGGATGCTTTAGGAAAAGACAACATCCTGGCCTGTGCCATGCCTTCACGTTACTCTTCCAGGGAGAGCATCGAAGATGCTTCCATTCTTGCAAAAAACCTCGGCATCAAACTGCAAGTCATACCCATCGAAGACCCTTTCGATACTTACTTAAAGCTTCTGACACCCTATTTTGCAGGTAAACCCCAAAACACCACAGAAGAGAACCTCCAGGCGCGTATCCGTGGAATCATCCTCATGGCCATTTCCAATAAACATGGCCATATCGTCTTAAGCACCGGAAATAAGAGCGAACTTGCCATGGGCTACTGCACCCTCTACGGAGACATGACAGGAGGATTAGCCGTCATCAGCGACCTCACCAAAGAACAAGTGTACGCTCTCAGCCGCTGGATCAATCGCACAGAAGAAATCATCCCCCAACGCATTATAGACAAGCCTCCTTCCGCCGAATTGCGTCCTGATCAAAAAGATAGCGACTCTCTACCCCCCTACCCCACCGTCGATGCTGTGTTGATCGACTATATCGAAAAAGGCCTCTCCCCCGAAGAGATCTCCCAAAAGAATAAACTCTCCCTCCCGCTCGTTCAAGAGCTCATCCGCAAAATCCATCAAAGCGAATACAAAAGACGGCAAGCGCCCCCGGGCCTCCGCATCAGCGAAAAAGCCTTCTCCATCGGCCGTAGGTTCCCCATCGTCCAGCGCTGGGTCACCTGACTTTTTTGCACGCAACTGCAAAATAGTTTTGACTTTTTTGCAAATGCGTGCAAAATAGTCAATATATGAAGAGAGCACAAGAACCTGCTATATTAGCGGATTTAAAGAAAAAACTAGTTCTTCTCACAGGGCCGCGCCAATCTGGAAAAACAACTTTGGCGAAATCTGTTGCCTCGCATTTTTCCTCTTCACTCTATTTAAATTATGACAGCGCATCTGACAGGGAAATCATTTTAGAAGAGTCCTGGCTCTCCTCTACTGAACTTCTAATCTTCGATGAAATTCACAAGATGAACAACTGGAAAAACTACATTAAGGGCGTTTACGACACAAAAAACCCAGAGTAAAAAATTCTTGTGACTGGGAGCGCTCGATTGGAAGTTTTCCAGGAAGTGGGAGATTCCCTTGCCGGCCGTTATTTTCTTCATCGCTTATTGCCATTTTCACCATCAGAATGCAAGTATGTTGGCGCCGATTTCTCACTAGATCGTTTTTTAGAACGAGGCGGATTTCCCGAACCGCTGCTTGCAGAAAATGTAATCGATGCGGATCGCTGGCGTCTTCTTTACATTGACAGCCTTTTGAGAGAGGATGTCCTTAATTTTGACAATATCCACAATGTGAAAGCCATACGTCTTATTTTTGAGATGTTGCGAAATAGAGTTGGTTCTCCTGTATCCTATTCATCAATCGCGGAAGATATCGGAGTTTCTCCAAATACTGTTAAAAAATATATCCAAGTCTTAGAGGCGCTATATATCGTATTTCGTGTGTCTCCCTATTCGCACAACATTGCAAGAAGCCTTTTGAAGGAACCAAAAATATATTTTTTTGATGCAGCACTAGTGAAAGGGGATAACGGCAGTAGATTAGAAAACCTAGTCGCAACATGCCTTTTGAAAGAAGCTTATGCAAAAACAGACCGCTTAGGTGTTCTTCACGAAATCCGCTATCTTCAAACTAAGGAAAAACAAGAGGTGGATTTTGCTCTACAAAAAAATGATCTTATCGAAAAGATCATTGAGGTCAAAAATAGAGATTCTGATCCATCACCCTCTCTTAAATACTTTCATAACAAATATGGAATGAAGTCCTGCCAAATTGTGAAAGAACTTAAAAAAGAAAAGGAAATCAATGGAATTCAGATACTAAACGCTGATAAGTTTCTGAAAAGCCTTGATCCTGCCTGAATAACATGAAAGAGGTAGAGCGACTAACTCTACCTCTAATGGTTCGATACGATTATTTTTCCGAGTGAGGTTGTTCCTTATTTATGGTGGGTGATAGCGGAGGGAATTCCGCTTCAATTAGGGCAGGCAATTCGTCAGCTGCTTCTGCAGCTTGGTCTTTTGCTGGCTCAGAAGGCAAGTCTTCTTCTATTTCCACTTCATGTAATTGAGAAGGTGCTTCAAACTTAGCAGCGGGATCTAATACATACTGTTTTGGATCATCCTCAACTATTCGCACTTCCGTGATTGTAGAATCTTCGGTAAAATCCCAACGTTTTACAGAAGATAAGAACAGCAACTTAACATTGGTCTGCCATGCTTCTCTATTATTCTCAT
>JBKEAL010000068.1:0-10862 GCA_047972195.1 Parachlamydiaceae bacterium | reverse complement strand
GAATGTTTTGGCTTTTATCACTGAAACAGTCAAGGCATTTTACCTAAATCGGACAGCTCCTTTCATATCTGCTGCTCATTCTTTTTAAAATGTTCGCGGGGGTACCCCGTGAACATTTACCAAAATTTAGGACATTTTTCCTTCCCGATTCAGTCATTGCCGATGCTTCTGCTAACGCGGATGTTTATCCAGATGACTTCAAAGGAAACCTCCTTCAAAACGGCCATGAACTTGCATGCGACCTGCAAAGAGATGAAAGGAAAACTAGAAAGTCGAGAGTTCATGCTCCCATTTTTTAAGTATTTGAATATCGATATCTTTAGAGAGCCGTGGACGACGCGTTTAGAGACGGAGTCAAGCATCTCTCTCTGCAAGGAATGGGCCATGACACCTTTAACTGTCGTGGCTTTGGATTATTCCAATAAAATGGAGAGGGCTTCGCCAGTGGATGGTCAGAGCCACATGGAAGTTGCTTTGGATATGCTTGCCGAAATCTTTGCTGAGCAGCAAAAAAAATTGCGCTCGGATCTCATTGTTCACCTGTTTGCGTTTAACAGAAGGTGCGTTCATTTAAGAACGCAGGCAGATCTATACATGTTCCTTAATGAGATAGACAGAGGTGGATTTTCTATGAAGCGAACTTCTGCTCGCCTGCACACCATTTTTCGCCATTTGATCTCCGCCTCTTCTCCTATCCATAGAGCTCCTACGAAGGAGATTGTCGTCAAGATTATCAGCGATCAGGACTTTAGATATAGCGCGATTGATGGGACCGTGATCAACCTATGCTCAGACGCAAAGGTAGATTCGATCGGAAAACGACGATTCACGCTGGAATTTATCCCCACCTCTATTGGGGAGGTTTCTGAATACACGTTTTCTTTCTTTCATATCTTTTTGGAGAAAAGAAAGAGAAACCCGGATGACAATTCAGTGCATTTGGTATTGAACAATGAGCCTGCCGCCGAAAGACTTCGCTTTGAGCCCGATGAGGAATTGCTCGCTCTATTACCACAAGATTAGTTGGCTTTTTCGATCTCTTCGACAGCGATCTTGAGGGCTTGTGCAAATGGGCCTTGCGAGGTTTGCGCTTTGCGAGAGGCGATTTTTTTTAGAGGGAATTTTCGTAGAGCATAGAAGCACACAAATCCGATCAGAAGGGGTTTGGCAACATCTAACGGCAGTGAATGAAAATTCTCTGCCTTCCAAGCATCAAATAGAGAAATTCCAGTGAGAGTTGTGAGAAAAAAAGGCCTGGTGAGGTCTTTAAGCGCTAAAAGCAGCGGAGGTTTTTCCGAAGGAGAGGTCGTTGGCTTAAGAGCTGAAAGCCGGGAAAGGTAGGCAGATATTGGCTTTTTCGGCAGTAGAAGAGCGGATAGGGAAACAATAATGGCTGCTGTTGCCTTCAATACTAAAAAGAGTGTCAATCCCTGATAAAAACTAAATTCCTGAGAGATCTCTTTGCTAACAGTGTGAAGCGCTTCGATGAGAGAGTTTCCGAAGATGAGATAGTAGAGAAGTAAACTTTGCGCTGTGCCCCAAAGGGAGGCAAGAGTCGCGCCAATCATGAGTCCTAGTGCTCTTCCACCAAAAAGAAAGGTCCCGCAATTAAATAGAAAGCCTTGCATTGCGATGGCGATCATGGGTGTGAGCTTTTTTCCACTAGGGGAGAGCGATTTAAGGAGGGCGGCGATCCCTGAGATCAAAAAGGGGGCCTTTTTTGGCGCATGTCGAGCAGAAAGGGAGAGCAGAAAGATCTGGTTTAATGCGAGGCATGTGCCGGTAAAGGGGATGTGTAAAGCGTGCAGGGTACTTCCAAGACAAATTTCACTTAGTGCTAGAAGCCCTGCATACTTCCCTATGGTCTCAACATTCACTAAAAGCCGGGGAATCCCATTGGAAGCTGAGGCATGCCTTTGGATTGCTCTTCATCGAGTTTTTTCTTAGCGTCCATGATCGCGGCTTTGATTAAATCTTGCAGCCCATCGACATCTTCGGGGTCGACGCACTCAGGCTTGATTTTTACATCTTTTACTTCGAAATCGCCGTTGATGGTGATGCGAACGAGGCCATTTCCCGCTTGTCCTTCAATGGAAAGCGTTTCCATCTTGTTTTTCATGTTGGCAAGCTGCTCTTGCAGATGCTTGGCTTCTTTTTTGCGTTTTAAAAATCCTGTGCCCATCGTTGTTCCTTATTTTTTTGTAAGTTTGCCTTCCAATTCGACAGCTGCAAACTGCATCAGTGTATCGTAGCGTGACTGCGTCTTTTTCTCGATCGCCTGAGTAGGTGCCGGAGGCGGTGGAGGAGGTGGTGGTGGTGCTGCTTCCTTTGGCTTTACGTGTTTGGGAAGCTCTTTTAGCTCCGGAGTGGGGTCTTCGGTAATCGATTTGATAACGGGAGGTGGAGCTTTGGGTTGTGCAGCAGGGGAGCCCACTTTAGCTTCAAGCTCCACAAGCCGTTTGACCAGCAGGTCGATTGGAATGAGTTGGTGTGTTCTCATGATGCGAAGAAGCAGCCCTTCCAGGGCGATTTTGAGGGAAGGTGCACTTTTTAATGTGGCTTCGGCATCGATGCAGAGATCTAATATTGTAAGCAGCTGCTCTTTTCGATAAAGGGAGGAGGCGGATCGAATTCGTTCGGCATCGCCTTCAATGAGCGTCGTAGGGCCTGCAGCCAGTTTTGCGATCAGCAAGAGACGGAAATGCTCCGTCAAGCCTTGAAGGAAGTGGGCAAGGTCTTTGCCTTCGTCGAAGAGCTGAGCGGAAAGATCGAAAGCAAAAGAGAGTTTGCCTTCAGCTCCCGCCTGATCGAATTGAAAGAAAAGCTCTTCCGGGACGATGCCTAAAAGATCAGCTGCGCGGTTTTGGGTGAGAGGGCCTTCTTCAAAAGCGAGGATCTGATCGAAGAGCGATTCTGCATCCCTTAATCCGCCTTCAGCGCGGTCTGCGACCATTTTGAACACATCGGGCTCTACAGAGCGGTTCAAGTCGTGTGCAATTTTCTTTAACTTATCCTGAATTTGCTGTGCGGGAAGTCGTTTTAGGTTGAACCGTTGGCAGCGGCTTAAAATGGTGGGCAGCATTTTATGCGGCTCTGTGGTGGCAAAGACGAACAGAACGTTTTGCGGCGGCTCTTCGAGCGTTTTTAGTAAGGCATTGAACGCTTCCTTGGTCAGCATGTGCACTTCGTCGATGATGTACACTTTGTATTTTCCGGAGGAAGAGGCGTAGCTTACGTTGTCGTTGATTTTGCGGACGTCGTCGATGCCGCGGTTTGAAGCTCCGTCGATCTCCAAAACATCCATCGAAGTGCAAGCGGCAATCTCTTTGCAAGAAGCGCATCCATTGCACGGTTCGCCCTCATCCGAAAGTTGAATGCAGTTCAGTGCTTTGGCAAACAGCCTAGCGAGCGTCGTTTTTCCTGTACCTCGCGGGCCGGAAAACAGGTAAGCGTGTGCGATCCGCTTCTGCTTAACGGCATTTTTCAATGTCGCAACGACACCTTCCTGTCCGATCACGTCGGCGAACAGTTGCGGTCGGTAACGTCTTGAAAGGACTTGGTAATGGTTATTTTCTGGCATTCCAGGCATCTCTGATCATCTGTTCAATTTTTGGGAAAGAGGGCTTCCAGTTTAGCTCTTTGTTGGCTAAAGCGGCATCGGCTAGAAGGACAGGGGGGTCGCCAGCGCGCCTTCCGCCTTCGATGACAGTGACCTTTTTCCCCGTCACCTCTTCTGCAGCACGAATCACTTCGCGCACCGTAAACCCATTTCCGTTGCCCAAATTATAACAAGGCGAATGATTACCGGTGAACAGTTTTTCTAATGCTAAAAAATGTGCTTCGCCGATGTCTGCTACGTGGATGTAGTCGCGGATGCAAGTGCCGTCTTTGGTGGGATAGTCGGTTCCGTAGATCGTGACGGGCAGGTCGTTCTTTAGTGCATGAATGATGATTGGAATTAAGTTGTTCTCCTTCTTTTTAAAGGAGCGGATGCGGCAAGAGGGGTCGGCTCCCGCTGCATTGAAGTAGCGGAGCGAGATCGCATCGATCGGCAGGGCTGCCGTATAGTCTCGGATCGCTTTTTCCACCATCAGTTTGCTTTCGCCGTAAGGGTTGATCGGTTCGCACAGATGATCTTCGGCGATCTTTGGCAGGTCGGGCATCCCGTAAACTGCAGCTGTTGAGGAAAAAATTAAAGGTTTGATGCCGTGTTTGACCATGGCGTCGAGTAAATTCAACGAGGCAGTGAAATTGTTTCTGTAGTAGAAAGCAGGGTTTTCTACCGATTCGCCGACGTCGGTTGAGGCAGCAAAGTGCATGACGGCGTCGGGGTTTGCCTGATTGAAGGCATTTTCCAACTTTTCTTTGTCTAAAAGGTCGCCTTCAATGAGGGTTCCTCCATAAAGGGCTTGCTTATTTCCGGTAGAAAGATTGTCGTAAATGAATGTTTCATGCCCTTGGTCGATCAGCATGAGATTGACTAATGAACCGATGAAACCCGCTCCGCCAGTAATGAAAATGCGTTTTTTATCCATGGAACCTCTTTTGAAAGATTATATCAGGAAGCCTCGACTTGCGCAAATAAAGCCGTTGAGCCACAATGACATTATATGCACGATCCTTCGAGCAATTTGAAAAACACGACCGAACTGAAGTTTTCAAGAGATGCCTCTCGTTTTGACAGAAGTTCGATCGTAGGTTACCTGATCGCTTTGTTCTTCGCTTTGGGGTTGTTTTTAATCCTGCACTTTCGCGAAGTAAAAGTAGAAGTCTATGAGTTGAACAGCATGGCTCCCGGCTATGTAGTGGCTCAAGTCGATAGCAATTTTTTAGATGAAGAAGCGACGTTTATTTTAAGACAGGATGCCCTTCGCGATATCGGAAAAATCTACCAGTTGAGCGCAAAGGAAGTTCGGCAGCGGAAGATCGAATTTGAGAATTTTCTCCTATACAACCAGGATTGGGGCGGATATGCCGGTAAGCGCGCCTTTGAAGATGTATATGGCGAGCTCGATCGAGCGGAAAAAGTCCTCGACCAATTGAGGTTCACAGATCCTCGCACGCTGCAAAAGTTGAAAGACATGGGCATCGATACCAAGTATTACCAAATCTACACTCCGGCAGATATGAACGAATCGGTGATTTTGCCGAGACAGATCTGGACTTTTACTGTTGAAGCGGCATTCCCTGAAAACACAAAAGAACAAAATGAGGGCGATCTAGTCATTGGGTTTTTCGGGGAGAAAAAATGGAAAATTGAAGAGGATATTCCCGCGCAGAAATCTTTAAGAAAAATCATCCAAAGCAAAATAGCCGACAAATATACCCACATTGCTGCGGGTACGAGAATCATCGACCAAGGGGAGAAGGTCACTGCAAGGCAGTACGCCATCATGCAGGCGATCAAAAATACCTTAAGCGATCAACGAAACTTATGGTCGTTATCCTCTATAGTGGGCAGTTTGATCATGAGCGGCATGCTCACCATGATGTGCGCCTTCTACTTCAAGATTAACCACCCTCAAGTGTTGAGCTCAAACCGCAAACTGCTGCTGATTGCAACCATCACTCTGTTGACGCTGGCGTTTGCAAAAGCGACAGAATACCTTTTGATTAATTCAAGCGTTCAGCTGTTCGATCTCGTCCGCTACCCTTTATTTGTTCCCTTCGCAGCGATCCTGCTTTGCAGCTTGATCAACCCGGCAGTTGCTACATTTGCTGCGGGCTTTTTGACGATCATCTTGACCATGACCCTCGTATTTGATCCTCAAGGATTCATGATCATGAACTTGGCGGCAGCCGTCGTGTGCGTGTTAAGTACGCGTTCTTTGAGAAGGCGTAAAGAGGTGTTTGTGGTGTGCGGTAAAGCATGGCTTGTGTGCCTGGCTGTGTCGCTTTCGATCCATTTTTACACCAATACACTTTGGACCGGGGAGTTCATCAGCGATGCCGTGAGCTCGGCGGTGTTCCTTCTGCTGACATCGATTTTGGTCGTTGGCTTGATGCCTCTGCTGGAATCCTCCTTTAAAGCGATGACCGATGCCACGCTTATGGAGTACATGGATCCCAATAACGATCTCTTAAGAAGGCTTTCTATCGAAGCGCCGGGTACTTATCAACATTCTGTTGTGATGGGCAATTTGGCTGAAACAGCGGCTGTCGCGATCGGTGCCAACGGACTCTTTTGCCGCGTGGCGACCCTTTACCACGACATTGGAAAAATGGCGACGCCTCAATACTTCACTGAAAACCAGCAAAGCGGCATGAATATGCACCAACTGCTGACGCCTCTGGAGTCTGCTCAGGTGATTATGGCTCACGTCTCAGAAGGTGTTCTAATGGCACGCAAAGCGGGGTTGCCGGAGCAGTTTATCGACATCATCAAAGAACACCACGGCACCACGCTTGTTTACTACTTTTATAGAAAGCAGCTGGAGCAGGTCGGCGGTGATAAATCGCAGGTTGATCCGGAAGATTTCCGCTATGGAGGCCCTAAGCCGCGCAGCAAAGAATCGGGAATCATCATGATTGCGGACTGTTTTGAAGCGGCATCGAGAAGCTTAGACCGAATTACGGAGGAAACGTTGATGGAACTCGTTTCCCGGCTGATCCGCGAGAAAGTCGAAGAAGGTCAATTAGATGACTGTCTGTTAACTTATGAAGAGATGGCGATCGTCAAAGCCACTTTAGTCAAAACCATGGTGGCCTTCAGCCACTCACGAGTAAAATACCCAAAAAGAGAACCGGAAAACTCCAACCCAGTGGAAAGTTAGCATGTTCCAACTAGCTTACGTAAGCGGAGCAACCAGCGGTATTGGAACGGCGCTAGCCCGCTTGTTGGCTAAGAAGGGGATCTCGTTATTGTTGACAGGAAGAGATGCTGCACGACTGGAAGCGCTTGTTAGCGAATTGCAGACTTTAGTACCCGTAAAGTCTTTTACAGCAGATTTTACTCAAGAAAGTGGCAGACGGAAGGCCGTCGCTGAAATTCGAAAGCATGTACCCGATCTGGTGGTGAATAATGCAGGTTTTGGCCTTTATGGACCGGCAGTCAATTATCCTGTAGAAAAGCAGATGGAAGTCGTTCAGGTAGATGCTTCAGCTGTTTTTGAGATGACTTTGGAAGCGGCTCTAGCGTTAAAAGGGCAAGGCAAAAAGGGTGTGATACTGAACGTTTCGTCAGCCGCTGCCTTCCAAGTGTTTCCTTACTTTGCCGCCTATGCTGCTTCTAAAGCTTTTGTGAATTCCGTTTCCGAATCGCTCGATTTTGAACTCAGAGATCACGATATACGCGTGCTCACAACATGCCCAGGTCAGGTTTCCACGCGCTTTTCAGAGCGCGCAAGCGGAAAAAGTCTCTACTTCAACGAGGGGTTTCTTGTCATGGACGTCGAGGAAGCGGCAGAAGCGATCTACAGACAAATCCAGTCAGGCACCCGATTGAATGTGTTTAACTGGAAATACAAGGTGCTCTCTTTCTTTTCCCGACTGCTTCCAGCCTCTCTATCAGCTGCCTTAGTTAAAAGAGTGCTATCTCGACGAGCTAGTGTTCTGTAAAGAAAGTTTTAAATGGTGATTTTAATTCAAAGCTCCGGGGTGGAACGATCGAAAATTTGCACGTATAGATTTATACGAGCTAATTTTCGATCGTTCAACCGCGGGAGCTTTCAACTTAAAATTCCTCACTAAAACTTTATTTACAGAGCACTAGGCAGAGAGTTTAGCTCTGCTTTCCGCTCGCAGCGTACTGTGCAAGTGGCGACCCCCATGAATAGCGCTAGCCCACCTGTCACGCTTGTAAAGATGGTGGCCTGGGTTTGAGCCGGTTGATTGTCGTACATCTCTTCAAAGCGTTCAGGATCCGGCAAATGGGAGATATTGCCTTCTTTGTAAATATGGTTCAATGTGGTTGTCATTAATACAGCAGCAGTGATGACGCCTGCGATGGCAAACAGCGTTAATATGCTGGGATCGGGGCATAACCGGGGCTCGTTATAATGGGTGCGGGAGATCTTCCGGAAATGATAGACTAAAGCTGCCGAATAAAGTGCGCAAGATGGGAGTAAAGTTGCGTAAAATGGGATTGGAAGAGCTTCTGAGGAGGGCCTTAAGGGATCATTATAGATAGTGAAAGTTTCATAGATGAAGAAGGTCATTGCCAGGCATTGGGTTGTCTGAACAATGAGCGGTAAGCTTTTAGGTTGAGTACGATTTTGAAAGCAAGAGTTTGCTGGTGTGACGTTCATCATATCACTCCTTTTAAGCTTTTTGGAATAAGGCTTTCAATGCTTCCTGTTTGATGCGGAGATGCAAGCTGTAAAGACCATTGGATCGGCTAGGCGTAAGGCTTTGGCTTATAGCGAGTTCTTCTAAGTAAAGAGGGGGGGATTTTAGGATAGTTTCCGGAGTTTCCCCGGAGTAGACCTGAACTAAAAGGGCGGCAAGTCCGGCAGAGATCAGGGCATCTGATTCCGCTTCGAAGGAAAGAACGCCGTTTTCATAGACAGAATGGAGGTACATCCGGCTTTGGCAACCCTTTACTAAATTTTCATCTGTCTTGAATTTTTCAGGAATTGGGGGGAGGGCGCGGCCTAGTTCTATAATCTTCTTATACTTATCCTCATTGCTCTTGCAGGAGGAAAATAAGCCCTTAATTGCGTCAATTTTTTCATCTAAGTTTTGGGCCATGCAATTATTTTGGCTGAAACAGGGCGAAAAAAGATAGAGAAATCTCTGTTGACAATTAATTGATTTGTGATAATGTATTCTCACTAGACATTAGAGGACAATGCCCAAAGAAGATACGATCAAGATTGACGGAGTAGTTGAAGAACTGCTGCCGGATATGACATTTAGAGTGACGCTACAAAACGGCCTAAAAGTCATAGCTTATTTATGCGGTAAAATGCGGATGCGAAATATTCGAGTTTTGGTAGGGGACACCGTTACGGTTGAAATGTCTCCATACGACCTCACGAAGGCGCGCATCGTTTTCCGTCAGAAATAAGGTTGATTTTTTATGTTAAAAGTTCTAAACTTTAAACATTTTAAGTCGTACGGCTCTGTGCTGAGTCAGAAAATGGAAAGAAACTTGCCCAGATAGCTCAGTGGTAGAGCATTTGCATGGTAAGCAAAAGGCCGAAGGTTCAATTCCTTTTCTGGGCATGAGTGAAAAAAAGAAAAAAAGTAAACTTGCAGTAATGCAGTTTAACGGAGGATAAAATGGCAAAAGAAACATTTCAGCGGACTAAACCGCACGTTAACATCGGAACCATCGGACACGTTGACCATGGTAAAACGACGTTAACTGCTGCGATTACCAAAGTCTTAGCTAAGCATGGTGGTGCAAAGTTCCGCGACTACGCATCCATCGACAATACACCTGAAGAAAAAGCTCGTGGTATCACGATCAACGCAACACACGTTGAATACGAAACAGATAAGAGACACTATGCGCACGTAGACTGCCCAGGCCACGCCGACTACGTAAAGAACATGATTACCGGTGCCGCTCAGATGGACGGTGCGATCCTCGTGGTTGCAGCAACAGACGGTGCGATGCCTCAAACACGCGAACACATCCTGTTGGCTCGCCAGATGCAGGTGCCATCGATCGTCGTATTCTTGAACAAAGTCGACATGCTCGGCGAGTCCGATCAAGAACTGCTCGACCTCGTAGAGATGGAACTCCACGAACTGCTCGAAGCTAAAGGTTACCCAAATGCTTCCATTATCCGCGGTTCCGCTTTGAAAGCCCTCGAAGGCGATGCAAAGTACGAACAAGCGATCATGGACTTGATGAATACAGTCGACGAGAAGATCCCAACTCCACAGCGCGATGTTGATCTTCCATTCTTGATGCCTGTTGAAGACGTGTTCTCTATCTCAGGTCGTGGTACTGTAGCTACCGGCCGTGTTGAAAGAGGCAAAATCTCTGTTAACGACAACGTAGAAATCGTCGGTCTCCGCGAAACTCGTAAGAGCGTTGCGACCGGTCTTGAAATGTTCAACAAAGAATTGAAAGAAGTTCTTGCTGGTGAGAACGTTGGTATCCTCCTCCGCGGTATGGATAAGAAAGACATCGAGCGCGGTATGGTTATCGCAGCTCCAAATACATGCACACCTCACACCGTGTTCAAAGGACCTGTTTACGTATTGACTAAAGAAGAAGGTGGAAGACATAAGCCTTTCTTCAGCGGTTACCGTCCACAGTTGTACTTCAGAACAACAGACGTTACCGGAACTGTCGAACTCCCTGCAGGAGTTGAGATGGTTATGCCAGGCGACAACGTAGAGATCACCGTTACGCTGATCGCTCCTGTTGCTATGGAAGTCGGTATGCGCTTTGCGATCCGTGAAGGCGGACGTACGATTGGTGCAGGTACTGTATCTGAGATCATTAAGTAATTTAATGCTTATTGAAAGGAGAGCGGCTTAAAGGCCGCTCTCTTTTTAATGGCTAGGGTGTGTAGCTCAGCTGGTAGAGCAGCGGTCTCCAAAGCCGCCGGTCGGGGGTTCGAATCCCTCCGCACTCGTCCTGAATGAAGCAAAGTTGAGGTTAATGTGGCAGCGGAAGTGAAAGCAATGGAAAGTAAAAAACAAGAAAACCAAGCCTATGTTTCTAAACAAGCTGCAGCGTTAGAAAAGTTTAAAATTCGCGACTGGATTGAGTCTCTAAAAGCAGAGATCAGGTCGATTCATTGGACGAGCAAGGAAGAATTGAGGGTGTACACTAAGATTGTAGTGGGCGCCACCTTCTTTTTTGGCATGGGTGTCTATCTGACGGATTTGTTGATCCATGGAGTAATGAACTTGCTCTCTTGGACCGCCTCTTTGCTGGTAGGCTAAAAGTCAAACCATAA
>JBKEAL010000230.1:0-47034 GCA_047972195.1 Parachlamydiaceae bacterium | reverse complement strand
GGTGCGTCCGCATATCGGCATGCAATTTGTGCAGTTTGAGGAAAAGAGGAGATTTTCCGGTGTAGAGTCAGAAAGCGAAATCTTCGACCATTCCATTGATTCCCACATTAAACAGAAGTTTCACGGTTGGGGATTGCGCGGCGGTGCCGACATGCAATTTCCTCTGTTTTGCGATATCACCCTTGTGGGCGGCATTGCAGCCTCAATCGATTGGGGTAAGAGATCTACAAGCTGGAATATTGCCAATGAGTTTACAGAAGGGACTGTCGAGGATGCGTTTTATCAAAAAAGACATGATAAGGTGAATCGATCAATCCTAGACTTAAGCTTAGGTTTGAGATGGGATACAACATTCTGCAATTGCTGGGGATTTTCTTTGGAAGCGCTTTGGGAGCAGCATCAACTGTTTAATGCCTCGCAATTGTGGCATCTTAATAACCGCCTGATCAACGATAACTCATTGCCGGGATCTCCGGGAAATAATGGCGATAAGCATGGCGATTTGAGCTTGCGCGGTTTGACTGTCAGGGCAGCTCTCACATTCTAAATGCTTTCTAAAAAAGTGTTGATTCAGTACCTTACCAAGTAATTTATTGAATTACAGGTAAGGTACGTGATGAAAAATATTGTGAAATTAGCTTTAACAGCGCTTTTAGCATCATTTTCGGTTGTTTATGCTGATCCCTATACGTGTCAAGACGCAGAATGGGAATGCCGGTATCCATCTGCCTATAGTTTAAATTGCTTTTCAGGATGTTGTGAGGACTTTCGTCTGAGTGCTGCCTTTCTCTATTGGAATATAAGCGACGAACCATTTGAGTTTCTCATTGAAAAGAAAGCGATCCGAAATACGGAAACCGAAATCTCTGATCAATTGCTATCTTTTAAAGAAAATTGCAGGGGAGTGGACTTTGGCTACGATCCTGGTTTTAGAATTGGTTTAGGGACCACTTTGCCCTGCTGCTGCTGTTTAGATCTCGATTTTTATTGGACGCATTATTACGTCCATGGAAAAAAGAATGTTTTGATCCAAGGCGCTTCTGATCCGGTATACAGGAGCTTTTGCCTCCTGCAAGTTCCTGAAATAGGTTGTGCGCTTGAATCGAATCAAACGGCTCACTTTTGCGGCACAGCAAAGTTCCGGTACGATGTTTTAGATCTGGAAGTTGGAAAATGGTGCTGTCTTTGCGATTGCATCAGCTTCAGGCCCTTTTTTGGGCTGCGTTATGTCGATATCGAAGATAAGTCAAGAGTCGAATTTGATTTCAACGACTCCTTAACAAGTTTTCATGTAAGCAATGGAAATGCAAAAAGTAGCGATGCGTTTCGCGGTTTAGGCATTAGAGGTGGTTTTGGAGTAGAATACGATTGTTGTTACTGTTTAAAAGCCTATGGCAATATTGCAGGATCTTTTGCGTGGGGCAAAACGCATTCATCTTTTAGCTTTGAGGCGCTGGATGACGAATGGAACCCTTGCGCTAGAACTGCCTGCAGAAGAAATGCAGGAAGGGCATTTTTAGATGGTGCCATTGGTATAGAATACTCTACATGCATTTGTGGGTGCTATCCATTGACAATCGATGTGGCTTGGGAGCAGAATTATCTCTTTGACATCAAACGCTGCCATTCAGAGAAAGATATTTTCTCTTTATCGGAAGCCTCTGAACATTCTTGTGGTAGCGAAGATCTCGTTTTAAGCGGCCTGACTTTAACGGTACAGCTAGATTTCTAAGATATTTTTTTGTGCGGGAGTTCTTCCCGCATAAATTTTTCTAACTCATTGATATTGAATGTTTTTTTGAATCCTAAGAAGAGCCTTTTGGACTGGTTTTTGAGGCTGATTTGTTATTTAATTCCGCCTGCCTGATTTTTTTTTGTAGAAATAATTGCGCGGTTTTCATAAAGTGCCAGTAAGTCATTAAAACAACAAAAAGGAGCATGCTATGACAGGTTTCTTCAAGAAACTGATGGCTTCAGGAACGGCTCTCACATTGGGACTTTCCGCGATGGCCTTTGCTGACCAATACAATCAAGGTTACAACAATGGTTGCAATCCTTGCGCACAACCTTGTGGCAACAGCGGCAGCTGGTGCGATAATCTAAAGATCGATGCATCTTTCCTCTACTGGAAAGTTAGCGGCGATGAGTTGGATTATGCATACGATTACGCAACTGCTACAAACGAAGGCGAAGAGTTCCAGTACACAAGAAAACGTTTCCACAACGTGAGCGGCGACTATGATCCTGGTTTCAAAATCGGTTTAGGAATTGATTTCCCATGCATCTGCTGGGATACCAACTTAATCTGGACCCACTTTGATTCCAAGACTTCCAGCCATCATGATTCTGAATTCCGTGGTATTTCTACAAATGTAGCGATTCCTTTCTTCAAAGAGTCAGAAGTAACGTTGGGTGCTGGCGATCGCGTTAACGCATCAGGCAGCTTGAACTTTAAATACGACGTGATCGATTTAGAGTTCGGCAAGTGGATCTGCTGCAACAACTGCTTGCTTTTCAGACCACACGTTGGCTTGAGAGCAGTTGACATCCGTGAAAAATTCCATTCAGAATTGGATGTATTTTCAACAGATGGAACACCTTCAACATTCTTGACAGATTATAGAGCTCATATTAATAACGAGTTCAAAGGTCTGGGCGTAAGAGCTGGTTTGGATACAGACTTGCAACTTTGCGAAGGCTGGAGCGTAATTGGTCGTGCAGCTGCTGCGATTGTATGGGGTAACACCAAAATCAGAAATGATTTTGATTCCTTAGAGATTGATAGCAGAGATTTCGCAACAAGATCTCATGAAACAGATCACTACAGACACTCACGTGCCTTTACTGATTTGAGCTTGGGAATCCGTTACAGATCTTGCTGGTGCTCATGCCCATTCAGCATCGAAGCTGCTTGGGAACACCACTACCTGTTCAACCAACACAGATTCTTTGCATCTGATTACCTCAATTCAGAAAATGGTTACAACTTTAAGAAAAACGGCGACGTTTCTCTCCAAGGTTTGACTGTTACTCTCGGCCTCGAGTTCTAATTAGAACCTGAAGCTGTAAGTTTCTGGTGAATTTGCGCCAGCTCCCGGGTTGCCCGGGAGCTGGTTTTTTTATGCCCTATGAGGAAAATTATGAGGTGGTTTTTCCATTTTTGTTTCATTGTATTCATTCCTCTTTTAGACCTTCATTCTCACCTGTCTCTTTTACCTGCCTCAGTTGCAATTGATGAGAGTGGTTCAGCCATCTTGCGCTGGAACTCTCCGGAAGATGATCTTGATTTTTCCATCTATGCCATTGATGAATCCGGGGAGCGTTATTTCTGCACATCTTCTCAGAAAACATCCTATCTTATTGAGGCCGATTTTAAAGCTTTTGAAGTAGAAGTTCTGAAAGAGGGTGCGCCAATAGCAAGTTCAGGAGTGCTCCTAAACCCTAACTACACGGCAGGATATCCAGACTTCACTAAAGAAGAGTGGTTTCAAATTACTCCCTATCTATTACCAAACACACATCCCTCAAAGGAATCTCTCGACAGACTATTTCAAAGCGATAGATTCACCAATTCTTATAAGACACTACGTAAAAAGGGGTTTGAGCCGAAAGGCCCGGGAAGCAAGGGCGCTATAGTTGTAAAACATAAAGATCTTCCGGGAATTTTAGTGAAATTTTTCTCCGATGACAGACAAATAAATGAGTTAAATCAGTTTTTAAAACGAATCAATGGCGCACATATTGCGAAAGAGATCATTGCTAAGTATAAGCTTGAATGGATTTTAAAGGTCCCTAACAAATGGCTCTATATTCTCCCAAGAGAGCCTCTTTCTACCGGAGCTTATCCTAAGAATCTCGTTTTGATCGTAGAGGATATGGAATTGGTTACAAGAGAGGAAAATGAATTGCAGTGGAAGAGCGATGATATGACTAAAGCGAAGCTCGATGCGATTTATATTCTACTGAAAATTGGAGGATTTATTGATTTAATTCTTCCAATCAACCTGTCCTTTTCAAAAGATGGGCGGTTAGCGGTAGTAGACACAGAGGATTACCATAGATGGCCGATCCCTTATAAGAGATTGAGCAAGCATCTATCTAAGGAGATGACAAGGTATTGGAATGAACTTATTCGCAACGATGGGCCGGCAGAAATGAATTCAGAGTGAGATGCTGGATTTTTTATTGTGTCAATTGTGCTCTTTGCCTAATATTACTTTTTACAATTTTGGAGCGAAGTATGAAACGGATTCTGGTTGCCCTGTTAAGCGTAGTTTCATTGTCAGGTCTTACTGCAGATGATTGGAGTGTGATTCCGTGTCCCGAAGCCATTGGCGCAACAAGCAGCGCGGCGTTGGGTGAAGGCTATTACATCGATGCATCTGCTTTGTGGTGGAAGACGGGCGGCGATGAACTAGATTACGGGATGGTCCGATACGAATACGATAACGGTTCAACAACTTCATACATACAGCGCTACCACGATATGAAGATGAGTACCAATGTCGGCTTCAAGATCGGGGCAGGGATGCCATTTCCTTGCTATAACTGGACCCTGGATGCTGAATGGACCCATTTTGTCAATCATACTACTAGCCGAAGAAATGATAGCGCAGATCCGAATGCAATTCAGACCATTTTTGCTATTCCCTATATTTCCGGATCTGAAATTTATGAACCTAGCGGAAGCATAGTTACGGCTTCTTTAGAGGGTCACTATAAGGTTAGATACGATGTAGTCGATATCGAATTCGGAAAGTGGCTGGGAAGACGCTGCAGTATGTTCGGCTTTAGACCTCACGCAGGCATACGTATGGCTAATATCCGTGAAAGCCTTACCGGCGATCTTTGTACCAATTCAGTCGATGATTATTCTTACGAATCTAAAGTCGTGAATGACTTTATCGGCATCGGCGTTAAGGCAGGATTTGATGCGACCGTCGCAATCTATCGCGGTTTAAGCTTAATTGGAAAGGCTTCCGGATCGATCGTTTGGGGAAGAACCAAAATCGATCTGAAAGCGATAGGAATTCCAGACGGAGCTCCAGCTGATTCTAATCTGACTGTTAAGTCTAAGGAAGATTATCTTCAAGGCAGAGCGATGGCTGATTTGGCATTGGGATTGAATTATGTGACAGAGATTTGCTGCCTACCGATCGACGTTGAGCTGGATTGGGAGCTTCGCTACCTTTTTGGTCAGCACCGATTCTTTAGCAACAACGCTTTTGCCGGCTTTGGACCGCAGTTTCCCACTTTGGAAAATAAAAAGAACGGCGACTTGACTCTGCAAGGTTTGACACTGAAATTTGCATTCGATTTTTAATGAGGACGAAAGATGCGTAAATACGTAATTCATAGCCTGATCCTATCTGTATTAGCTTTTGGAAGTGTAAAAGCGGAAGATTGGAATCCAATCAGCACAAAATGCTCTACCGACTATTTTGGCGAAGACAGATTTTCTATCTATGCTTCCCTGCTGTTCTGGAAGCCCTATGGCGATGAATTCGAATACGCAATGCAGCGCACCACCTACAATTTCGATTTTGAAGATAAAGCGCACACGATCACGGGAAGCTTTGACTACGGGTTTAGAGTGGGATTTGATGTTGACATGAACTGCCCCGGATGGCTCTTCAGCGCTGAATGGACCCATTACAACAACAATACAAACCAACGCAAGCGCCTATTTCAACCCACAAACGCTGACCTTTCTTTAGTTGCTATCCCTTGGATGCAGTATTCTGAAGACTTCTTTTCAGCCGACGACGAAAAAGCGTACTTTAGAACGCAACTGCGCTACCATTACGATACGATCGATTTCGATGTGGCGCGCTGGTTGTGCAGAAAAGAGGGATTGGCTTTTAAACCGTTCTTAGGATTCCGTGTTGCGCGTTTCGAAGAACGTTTCAAGTCAAGTTATGCCATGAACGTAAGTGGTAACAACGCCTCTTCAGAAGCAAAAAATCTGTTCAAAGGGTATGGATTGCGAGCCGGTATGGATCTGGAATGGAATATTCCATGGAATTTGACTCTCTTTACTAAGGCAGCAGGCAGCATCATTTGGGGTAAGGCTAAATTGAAGCACGATTCATTTTTAAACGACGTCGAAAATTCCGAATCCTGGAACAGTGATCTGAAAGAAACCTCCAAGGAAGGACGCTACATCGCAGAGTTTGCTCTTGGCGTCCGCTGGGTCAACCAGGTTTGCTACCTTCCATTGCCCGTTTTCTTTGAACTGAGTTTTGATCAAACCTATCTTTTTGATCAGCACCGTTTTTTCAAATCGCAAATCATCGGCTCAACTCCCACCCTGCAAACTAAGCTGAACGGCGACGTTCTCCTTCAGGGCATCTCATTGACCATCGGCATGGACTTCTAACCTGCCCGTGGGCGCATACTATAACTTATAGGTTAGGATTTTAAAACCACCCGCTCGCTCGCGCTCGCTAGAGACCACAGAGAACGCGGAGGGGGTAAGTAATTAATGACTTACCTACCTCTCACTGTCTTCTCTGTGCGCTCTAGCGAGCGCGAGCGAGCGGGTGGTTTTTTTCAGTCATACGGAAAAGAATATATCTTTCTTTAGAATAGACCTCATTTTTCCATTCACCCAAAATAGCTGAATCAGTTATAGCTTTTCAAAGTTTGAGTGTATATATGTTTAATTATTAAGTTTATGCTTATAATTACTTTAATTTACAATTAATCAATGTTATTGTAGAATAGTATGCAATGAATAGATTAATAAGAGATACAGCATTTTTTAATGAATCTCCTGCTAAGAGAGTGAAACAGGAAGAACAACAGGGCGATTTTCAAGAAGCTCTTGTGTGTGTGCTTTCGCACAGCTCATTCGAGCTGCTTGGTAGAGTTTCTATGGTTTCCAAGCAGTGGCGAGAGCTTGCAATTCAGGAAGTTTTTAACAGAAGAGATTTTATTTTTTCTGCAAAATTATCTCCGGCGAAACAGCCTCTGCCAAACTGTTTTTTCAATACGATCCTTACAAGGTCTCCACACTCCAAAAATTATGTCTATGAGGATTATTACCTTGTATACGATGCTGATTTGGTAGAACCAACTGAGAATCATTCCGAAAACCTGTCGATTCGATCCAGCGAAGAGGCCTCTGAGTCTGAAGTTGGTGATTTTAAAACACCGAGAACTCCTGAGACGCCTCTTAAGGGCTTGGTTAGATCAAGCGAGCCATCTATTTCCGATGAAAGCTCAATCGAAGAATTGTTGGATCAAAATTTACAAAAAGCCGCAAACAGCCCGCGTTGGTACCTTATTTCTCGACAAACTGATTCTGTCGTTAAAAAAATGAGCTGGGAGGGCCAATTGCAGCGTAGTAAAAGCTACACCGGTCTAAGAATGGCTTCATTTAAAGAAACTGCTAATGCGATGGAACAGTATCAGTTGAATAGGAATGCTCGGCTCTATGGAGACACATTCATAGCAGTTCAAGAGAGAGGGTTTATTCAGCAGAATAGCAACAAAACCATCAGTATGGTCAGGGGATATTCCGGTAATGGCAGCTTATATGGGTCAGCCTATGTCATTGATTTTCATCCCGCTCAATCCAAGACTTCATTAAAACCCGTGTCCTGCAGAAAAGCGCTTTTATTCTAAGCAAATTTTTGCTATCTTGAAACTTCATGGCAAAAAAATACGACGAAAGCACTGTCCAGACTTTGGACGCACTATCCCATATCCGTTTGCGTTCCGGCATGTATATCGGAAGGCTAGGCGATGGTTCCCATCCCGACGACGGGATTTATGTGATGCTGAAAGAGGTAGTCGACAATAGCGTCGATGAATTCATCATGCGGAACGGCAAGAAGATCGAAGTGAATGTAGACTTCGACACAGGCAAAGTTTCCATCCGCGATTACGGACGAGGGATTCCACTTGGAAAGGTAGTAGAGTGCGTCAGCCAGATCAATACGGGCGCAAAATACAACGACGACGTGTTCCAGTTTTCGGTGGGATTGAATGGCGTTGGTACGAAAGCAGTGAACGCTTTGTCAAGCCAGTTTGTTGTGAAGAGCTTTAGAGATGGTGAAGGCGTTGAGGCGCAGTTTTCTCAAGGCATACTCCAAAAGCAGCACAAATTAAAAACGAAAGAGCAGACGGGAACCTATGTTGAGTTCATTCCCGATCCGGAAATTTTCAAGAAATACCGATTCCAGAAAGATTATCTCCTCAAGAGAATGTGGCATTACGCCTACTTGAATACCGGTTTGACGCTTATTTTTAATGGCGAACCGATCACTTCTGAGAACGGTTTGCTCGATTTGTTGAACGAAGAGGTCAAAGATGACCGCTTGTATGAGCCGCTCCATTACCGCGGCCAGTCTGTGGAATTTGCTTTCTTACATACTTCAAGCTACGGAGAAACCTATTTCTCCTTCGTAAATGGCCAATACACTGCAGATGGCGGCTCCCACTTAAGCGCTTTCCGCGAAGGGATCTTGAAAGGGGTCAACGAGTACTCCAAAAAGAACTTCCAGGGCGTGGATGTGCGCGAAGGCATGGTTGGAACCATCTTGGTAAAGATCAAAGAGCCGATCTTTGAATCGCAGACGAAAAACAAGTTGGGAAATACCGATATCCGCGGTCCGCTGGTTCAGGAAGTGAAGGAAGCTGTCCAAAAACTGCTCTACCAATATCCGGACCGCGCAAACGCGATCATCGAACGCATTGTCTTCAATGAAAAGCTGAGAAAAGAGCTTTCCGCAGTCAAGAAAGAGGCTAAGGAAAAGCAGAAGAAAATCTCTTTTAAAATTCCTAAGCTGCGAGATTCTAAGTACCACTTTCACGACAATTCCGGTAAAGGCGACGATACGATGATCTTCCTGACGGAAGGAGAATCGGCGAGTGCTTCCAGCGTGGCATCGAGAGATCCATTGACCCAAGCGGTGTTCTCATTGCGTGGTAAACCGTTGAACGTGCATGGAATGAAGCTCGATCAGCTATACAAAAACGAAGAGATGTACAATTTGATGAGCGCGCTCAATATCGAAGACGACGTCAATAATCTCCGCTATTCCAAGGTCGTGTTAGCAACCGACGCGGACGTCGACGGCATGCACATTCGCAATTTGCTTGTAACGTTCTTCCTGACCTATTTTGAAGGCCTGGCGATGAATGGCCACTTGTATGTGCTGGAAACGCCTCTCTTCAAAGTCAGAAACAAAGAAAAGACCTTTTACTGCTACTCAGAGCAGGAGAGAGATCAAGCGATCGCGAAACTGAAAAAAGGCGTTGAGGTCACTCGATTTAAGGGGTTAGGCGAGATCTCTCCGGATGAATTTAAACAGTTCATTGGCAAAGATATCCGCCTTGCAAGCGTGGCGATTCACAACTTTTCGGACATCAAGCCGACACTTGAATTCTACATGGGCAAAAATACACCGGAAAGAAAAGCGTTCATCATGAAAAACTTGATTAGTGAAGAAGAGGAGTTAAGGCAGCTTCTGTAACTGCAAGAGTTGCCTCATGGATGAACTGAAAAGTTTCATGAAGCATCACTACTTGAAGTATGCTTCTTACGTTATTTTAGATCGCGCTATCCCTCACGTCGTGGACGGATTAAAACCTGTACAGCGCCGCATCTTGACCACTCTGTTCAAGCAAGACGATAAGCTGCATAAAGTGGCGAACGTCGTGGGACAAACGATGGCGCTCCATCCGCATGGCGATGCAGCTATCTACGAAGCACTTGTCAATTTGGCGAACAAAGGGTATCTCTTAGATAAGCAGGGGAACTTCGGAAACGTCTTTACAGGCGATCCTTCTGCTGCCGCGCGCTACATCGAAACCAGACTTTCTCCTCTGGCGCGCGAGACAATGTTCAATCCGGATCTTACGGAAACGGTGCCTTCCTACGATGGCCGTGCAGATGAACCGATTGTATTGCCTGCAAAGATTCCTCTGCTGCTAATGCAAGGTGCGGATGGAATCGCAGTTGGTATGGCAACGCACATTCTCCCTCACAATTTTGTAGAGCTGCTGGAGGCCGAGATCGCGATTTTGGAAGGTCACGAGTTCACTATCTTGCCTGACTTCCCTACAGGCGGTATTGTGGATGCTTCCGAATACGACGATGGAAGAGGTAAAGTCAAGCTGCGCGCTAAAATTGAAATTCGCGATCCGAAAACCTTGGTGATCACCGAAATCTGTTACGGAACGACGACGGAATCGCTCATCAAATCAATCGACGAGGCTGCTAAAAAGGGAAAAATTAAGATCGACTCCATTGACGATTACACGGCGGAAAAGGTGGAGATCGAGATCAAATTGCCTCGCGGACAGTATGCTGAAGAGCTGATCGATGCTCTTTACGCCTTTACAGAATGCGAAATGTCGATCAATTCGCAGATCATCGTCATCAAAGACAACCTTCCTTGGGAAGCTTCTGTTTCTGAAATCCTCAACTTCCATACGGAAAGGGTGGTTCAGTACCTCAAAGCGGAGCTGGAGATTGAAGAGGGAAGGATCAGAGAAAAGATCTTCAATAAGACTCTGGAACAAATTTTCATCGAAAACAGGATCTATAAAAAGATCGAGTCGATGCGCTCTTATGAGACGGTCCATAAAGCGATCGCCGATGGCTTAAAACCCTTCCATAAAGGGCTCGAAAGAGTGCCTGAAGAAGAAGATCGCGAGCGCCTATTGGGCATTCCAATCCGCAGAATTTCGCAGTTTGACATCGAAAAGAACCAGAAAGACATTGAGGCATTGAACGACGATCTGGAAGCGGTTCTCAAGAAGCTGAAAAATGTGAAAAAGTACACCGTGCAGACGCTGCGCTCCTTCTTGACGAAGTACGGCAAAGATTATGCAAGAAAGACGAAAATACAATCAATTGAAGCACTCGACAGAAGGGCGATTGAAACCAAGACGATCCGCGTCGGATACGATCCGGAAACCGGCTTTGTGGGCACGAAAATCACTGGACCGCACCTCTTTGAATGCACCAATTTCGATAAAATGCTACTGCTGTTCAAGGATGGCTCTTATACAGTCGGTAACATTCCTGAGAAGCAGTATGTGCAAAGGGAAGGTCAGGAGTTGATCTACGTCGGCGTGGCAGATAAGAAAACGGTCATCAGCTTGGTTTACAAAGATCCCAAGACGCTCTTTGCTTATGCCAAACGGTTTGTCGTTACCAAATTTATCCTCGACAAGATCTACCGATTCTTGGATGAAGGCATGCATTTAGAGTATCTATCGACCGAACCGGAGCCAAAAGTTCAGGTGGTGCTGGTGCCTAAGGTCAAGCAGAAGATCACGGAGTTAGAAGTCGATCTTTCGAAGGTGATGGTAAAGGGTGTGACCGCACATGGCGTTCGCATTTCGCCTCGTCCGGTGAAAAAAGTCAAGAGTCTGTAAGTGAACGCCAAAAGCTTTGCCTATAAAAAACTGCAATATAGGGCCTATTTATCGTCTGTATTGGAAGATTTGATGAAAGAGCAGGGTTTCCCCTTGGAAGAGGTGGAAACTTCTATAGAAGAGCTAAAGCAGCAGGGTTATCTCGATGACCGCGCTTATATCGAAGCGGTCATTCGACGGGAAAAGCGGGCTCGGCATGGGCCGATCTGGGTGAAACAGAAGCTGCGCAGCCTGGGCGCGGATGCGGCTTTGATTGAAGAAGTATTGGATGAACAGTATTCTGAAGTGGAGCGGATGGAAGCGATCAGTCAACTGCTCGAGAAAAAAGCTAATAAAGAGAAAAGAAATGCAATAGCTTCAGTAATAAGAAGAGGCTTTGATATTTCGGAAATATTAAAAGTGTGCTATAATAATAATTAGTAGGGGGTAGAGTATGAGCAACGATCCCGTTTCATCGACTTCTTCGGTAACTGAAGCCTCCGGTGCGGAGGCTGCCGAAACTACATCCACAACGTCAGGATCCCAGAAACTTGATGCAGAGACTGCTGCAACCAAGGTCTCCTCCTTGGAAGACCTGAAGGAAAAGGCTCCAAAGGTTTACGATGCGACAATCTTAGCGATCGCGCAAAATATCACGAATAAAATGCGCCGAAGCCAGGATCGGCTAAGGGAGATCATGCGTAGGAACCGAGCTCAATGATGGATGTCCAGCCTCTTTGTTTGTATCTTGCCGTACCTCTAAAAGAAGAGGTGTTAGCTTCTTATTGCACACTTTCTCCGTCCAAACTCAAGCAACTGAACGAGTACTTAGAAGTTGTTGATTGTGAAGGGGATAGGTATTTGGGTAAGAAGTTGGGAGCTAAGCTTTCCCTAGAATCCCTTGTCACTGCAGAAGCGCACATTTTAAGCTTGCTGCACCGTTTTATCCCAATCCAAAGCATGCCACCCATCAACGTCATTTCCATCCCTTCATGAAAGAAACCCAAGAATTGCTTTTTGTAGAAGCAGGCGAAGAAGAAAAACGCCTGGATAAGTTGCTGTTTGATCGCTTTGAAGGCACCTATTCGAGAACTTATTTTCAGAAATTGATCGATGAAGGGCTCGTCCTAGTCAATGGTGAACGCGTCAAAAAACGGACGAAACCTTCGGTTGGAGATGAAATCGAGGTAGAATTCTCCTTCACTCGAGAAGAGGCTCTGAAGCCGGAGCCGATCCCATTGAACATCCTTTACGAAGATGAAGATCTATTGATCGTCAATAAACCGGCAGGAATGGTTGTGCACCCGGCGCCGGGCAACTGGACTGGAACCTTTGCAAACGCTCTTCTTTTCCACTGCAATCATCTAGAAGTCAAGGAAGGAGATTTGCGCCCCGGGATCGTCCATCGTTTAGATAAGGACACAAGCGGCTGCCTCTTGGCTGCAAAAAACTTGCAGACGCAGTGGAAATTGATCGAAGCGTTTGCAGGGAGAAAAGTGTACAAGGAGTACCTAGCCATCACTTTAGGCAATCCCGGAACGCGCATGATCGATGCCCCGATTGGAAGAGACCCCAGAAACAGGCAAAAAATGGCCGTCGTCGAGAAAGGAAAGGTCGCTAAATCCCATCTAAAACCCCTTCAGGCGAGTAAAGAGCTTTCGCTTCTATCTGTTGTGATAGAGACGGGAAGAACGCACCAGATTCGCGTCCACTTAAGTTCTGTGGGAGTGCCTGTGCTAGGAGATGCTGTTTACGGCCGGATAGGCGAAAATAAGAGATTTGATTGTTCCAGACAGCTTCTGCACGCTTCTAAACTGCGTTTTACACACCCTGTTTCCGGGAAGGAAATTGAGGTAGAAGCGCCTCTTCCAGAGGATTTTACCTTTTTTCTGGAACAATATCGGATGGTTCGATTAAGCTGAAATTACATTCGAATCAAGAGGATTTCGGTATATGAAAGAGTTTGTTGCGTACATAGTCAAAAACCTTGTAGACCATCCCGACAAGGTTAAAATTAATGAGATCGGGGGAACACAGACATTGATCATCGAACTTTCTGTTGAAAAGTCCGACATCGGCAAGATCATCGGAAAGAAAGGAAAGACAATCAATGCGATCCGTACCCTTTTGATGAGCGTTGCAAGCCGCAATGGGATCCGTGTCAATTTGGAAATCTTAGAAGAAAACGCTCCTGTTTCCGTAGAATAAGCTCATGAAAGCGATGCTGTTTGAAGAAGCGGGCAAGCCCTTGGCTCTCTGCGACATTCCAACACCCGCTCCAGGTCCACATGAGATTCTGATCAAAGTTCTAGCGTGCGGCGTCTGCCGCACGGACCTTCACATCGTTGATGGAGATCTTACCGCTCCCCGGTTCCCTCTTATTTTAGGCCACCAGATCGTAGGTAAAGTCGAACAGTTAGGTAGCGAAGCCACCATCTTCCGCAAGGGAGATCTCGTCGGCGTGCCCTGGCTTGGCGGGTGCTGCTTTACTTGTCCCTATTGCGAATCAGGAAGGGAAAATTTGTGCGATCATCCCCAGTTTACAGGCTATGGAAAAAATGGGGGATTTGCAGAATACGCAGTCGCTGACGAGGCGTTTGTTCTACCCATCCCTCCAGGCTATAGCCCCGAATCTGCAGCCCCACTGCTTTGCGCAGGGCTTATCGGCTACCGCGCACTTTCCCATGCACTCGATGGAGATGTGATCGGATTTTACGGATTTGGCTCCTCCGCACACATCACGCTACAATACGCTAAGGCCTTTGCCAAAAAGGTGTTTGTATTCACCCGCCCGGGCGATGAACAAGGACAGCAGTTTGCTCGGCAACTCGGCGCCGACTGGGCAGGAGGTTCCGATGAAAAACCTCCGGAGCTTCTGGATTCCGCCATCATCTTTGCTCCGGCAGGAGAACTCATGGTCGAAGCGTTGAAGATCGTCAAAAAAGGCGGCAAAGTGATCTCCGCCGGCATCCACATGACAGATATCCCATCCTTCCCCTACAAGCTACTCTGGGAAGAAAGGTCATTGACCTCCGTAGCCAACCTCACGCGTCAGGACGGCTGGGAAGCGATGAATCTCGCCTCCAAAGTGCCTTTAAATGTCGTGACAACGCTTTTCCCTCTCGAAAAAGCCAACGATGCACTAAAAGCAATTCGCGATGGTAAGGGGATCGGATCTGTCGTCTTGAAGATTTCGGACTGAGCAGGATTCGAACCTGCGACCACCCGCTTAGAAGGCGGGTGCTCTATCCACTGAGCTATCAGTCCAAGAAGCAACCACTATACTCTACTGCATGGGTTCCTTTCAAGAAAAAAAACGTGTCAGGTGTCTAAGTAAAAACCCGTGCCCGTGCCCGTGAGCGTGCCCGTGCCCGAAAAACTTATTTCCCGAATTGTGGTTCGGGCACACCGGGCTTTATTCAATCAATTACTTTTTGGTTGAATTTTAATATGATTAGTAATATTCTTTTAGAAAAAAATCGAGGAAATATGTTTGAGAAAGTTAAAAATAGAGTAGTATTTTTCGGCAACGTAGCGAATGAAGGACAGCCAAGAAGAGTGGATTTTCCCCAACTCGAAGGCCAAAAGAACGGCATCCGCAGGCACCATAAAGTAACTGCTCTCGTCTTGAGGATCTTAAGCATGCTTAGCTGTGGAGCATTTAATAAGGTTGTCACAGTCCGCCTCGATGATAGAACTATCTATGTCAATAAGAACAGTTACCTAAAGTGGCGCCAGATTCAGGGGGGCGCATTGCTAGCTTTTGGCGTACAGTTGCGCGCTAACGGTGCCGGAACGAATGCGGAGATTGCTAACGAAATACGAGCCATCCACAGCAATTTTGAAAGAAGAAATTACCGCCCGGATTACCGTTTCATCACGGATGCAGAAGATCCCTTTTCTATGTATGAAGCCGCTACGAAGCAAGCGGAATGGAAAATTAGAGAGTCAACAGGCAAAGGTCCTTTAGTAGAAGGCGATGTGGGATATGGAGTTTATAGAGAAATCAGGCTGCAACTCGCGACATTTTACGCCTTTACTTTTGCTAAAAAAGAGGCCGGCTGCATTCCGTTTGTCTCATTCTCTCCTAAGGCTAGAGCCGCAGATGGGACGGCTGAGCTTGATGAGAACGAAGAGTTTAAACCTGATTTGTGCAGCTCTGAAGAGAATAAAGTGAACCCATTCTTGATCAAGGATCAGATTGACATCTTAATAAACCGCAATTTTAATGATTGGAAAGCGCACGAAACAGCCATTATGGGGCCTCTTTTCGATGAACTGCCACTATGTGAAACGGAAATCGAGGTAGAGCTTCTTACACAATTAAAACTCATCTCTGAACATCAAAGGGTCTTTGATGTGCCGGGGCATCAAACACTTTTGAAAAATGCCTATGATGAAACCTATGGGGAGTTAGTTGTGAACCAATGGTTGACAGATGAAAATAGCGTCAACTTCTTGCCAGCTACCGTGCTGGCTGCTTACCATCTTTTGAAAAATGGTGCCTTGGATCAAGACTTACTTCTCCTGAACAACGGTGTCGCGCTGCAAAGTACTTTCGAAGAAAGCGAACTCACGCTCTTATCAGGCAACTTAAGAGATGAGAAGTTAGTGAAAAGAAGTGCCGGACAAGCTTGGGAGTTTGTAGGCGCGAAAAGTGCAATGAATCCTATGGAATCAGAGATGTTTGAGATCGAGCTTCGCGCTTGGGTCCAAGCGGCATTAAGCGATGAAGCTCAAGCCCCGGCATTTGAAGAGTCTCCCATCTTCCAAAACCTTTTAAAGGTGGCAGAGGTGATGGTTGTGCGCTTCTCCGATAGTTATTGTCAACAGTGCTTAGCTAACATTGAGTATGGAGAAGATGGCCTTGGAATGGCTAAAGCAGAAGTAAAAGAAGAGGACAAGACAGGCTTTGACTTTGGCACATTGATTGAACGCTCAGCAGGAGAACAACAAGCAATCTGCGATCGCTATTTCCCAAGAAGAAATATTCAACGGCCTGTAAGGCAAGAGATTCCTCGTTATGACGATGCGGTGACATACAATCGTGCATATAATAAAATCGCTCCGCTATTTGACGAACGTCAAAATCAAGCTGCCGTTGGAAATTGCGGTGTGGCTTCATTGGCTCAGGCTCTATTTGGGAATACAAATGCGCGACTTGAGCAGGAGATTCGTAGTGCAGTTGCAAACTATTTCAGAGACTTTCCAGATCAATATGTTCCTTTAAGAGGAGAAACGGCTCAGCAAAGAGCTCAAGAGATAGAAACTACTCTGGAATGGTTTTCAGAAAATGAAATCAAAGCAGTTTCAAGCATTGTCGGAAGGCCGATCTACGTCTATAAAGAAGATTATAGTGGTGGTATAAAGTTAAACGTAGAGACTGGAGAGCTGGATGCTCAAACCTTTAACGATAATTTTGATGCTGATCCGATTTTCCTTCACCTACACGGAGTGCATTTCCACCTCTTAACACGTGTATAATGTTTTTTGGGGGTCAAACTTGACCCCCTGATTGTTTTTTATGGGTGTAAGGAGTATGATTGTTTCATGATTAAGAAGATTCCTTTAGATAAATATTTGGTTGGGCCGGGCGAGAAGCTTTTGGTCATCTGCGGTCCTTGCGTCATTGAAAGCGAAGAGCATACGCTGTTTGCTGTTGAGGCATTGAGCAAGATCTTTAAAGGGCGCGGCGTCAATTTCGTGTTTAAATCGAGCTACGATAAGGCTAACCGTTCATCTTCCAAATCATTTAGAGGACCGGGCCTGGAAGAGGGTTTGAAAATCCTGCAGCGCGTCAAAAGTGAATTCGGAGTGCCTGTAATCACTGATGTACATTCGCCTGAAGAAGCGCTTATCGTTGGCGAAGCATTGGGATGCTTACAGATTCCTGCTTTCCTGTGCAGACAGACTGATCTCATTTTGGCTGCTGCTAAATCGGGTGCCTTCGTCAATGTCAAGAAGGGGCAGTTTATGGCGCCTCTCGACATGAAAAACGTGGTAGATAAGATCAAATCGGAAGGAAATGACAAGATCTTGCTCGTCGAAAGAGGCGCAACGTTTGGTTATAACAACCTGGTCTGCGATATGCGCTCCATCCCCATGATGCAAAGTTTGGGCGTGCCGGTCTGTTTTGACGCGACGCATGCCGTTCAGCTTCCGGGCGGAAGAGGCGACAGCTCAGGTGGTGAGAGACAATACATTCCCGTATTAGCCAAAGCGGCCATTTCCGCTGGCGCTAACGCACTATTCATCGAGGCTCATGACCGTCCGGAACAGGCTAAGAGCGATGCAGCTTCCGTTTTGGACTTCAAAGATCTTCCTAAGCTTTTAGACTCCATCGAAAGGCTTTACGCCATAGCCCAGGAAGGGTAAATGGCATTCGGCAAGGCTGCATTCGGCACGCTCGTACTGCTTGCTGGAGTGTGCCTCGTCTCCTTTTGGCTGCTCTTTTCTCCTTCAGACCACATTCAACCTCTCAAAGAGGCAGCTCAAAAAAAGGAAGAGCTCTTCTCAAAACAAGAGCGTTTTCGCACTGAAAGAACGATTTTATTGAGTCAGGATCTTCAGCGCAAGATTGGGCGTCTTTCTAGCGCTTCTTCGACATTGCAATACCATCAAACGGAGGAAAAGGCCGTTTTGATGGAAGAGATGGCAGACGTGGTGCTTCTGTTTCAGGAAGAGCTCTTGAACGATGGACAACTGGTCGTTCAACTCACCGCGAAAAAAGCGCATTACAACTACGATCAGGAGCTGTTTTCAGCCGAAGAAGTGGCTGTTGCTAGGTATCAATTGAAAGGCGTTGAGCTTCCTGAAACCCTCTCTGGTACGCCCTATTTTCAAGGTGTAGCGGAACGCGCACGCATCGCATTTTCAGAAGAAAAACCCACGCTGTTTGCTTACGGGCTGAAAGCGGAGTTTCTGCCATGATGCCCGCCTTATTGCTGCTTCAAACGCTCTTTTCTTTGAGCGGCATTGAAGTGGGAAAAATGGAAATGCAGGAAAAGAAACTGCAGATGGAAGAGGGAGTGCTTCTAAAGCAGCGAGCGGGTACGTTTCAAGCAGAAAGGGGAGTAGCTGATCTGGATGAGCGCTTTCTGCCTCTCAGTTTAGACTTTCAAGGACATGTCACCTACACAATGGAGCAAGGGGCAGTTTTGAACAGCCCATTTCTTTCCGTCGATTGCAAGAAATTGCAGGCGTATTGCCACGGCACAGATAGCGATAAGGTAGAGTATAACGATGAGAAGGAAGGGATACGTCTTTTATGCCAAAGGATGGAGCTGCATTTTCGGGAAGAAAAACCCAATTTGTGGAAAATTCTTGCGGAAGAGGAGCTGGAAGTGACCTTGAGAAATGGTGAAAAGGTGATGGGGCCTCAAGCAATTTTAAAAAGGGATGAGAAGGGAAACGCTTTCGTTGATTTCATAGGTAAAACTCGAATTAAAACACCTGCCCATGAGGAGATCATCGCAGAGAGTGCTCGGATCGACTTAACTAAGCAGTCGGCAAGGCTTGAAGGCACGACGATGGTGAAGCTCCCGGGAGTTGCTCCCAGAGTGCTTACTGCCTTTGGTCCTGTGGTAGTAGAAGGGGAAAAGATCGTCATCGAAAGTCCGGAAGTGGATGGAAAGGTGCCGGAAGAGCAGCAGGTCTCCTTAAAAGACGATAAGGGCGAACTCTTTGCCGATCGAGCCGAATTGCGTTACTCAAAAAAAAGCGGAAAACTGAATCTGCAAACTTTAACTCTCAACGGCAATGTGCGCATGGTTTACAACACGCAAGTGGCGCTTGCGGACCAAGGTGTTCTCGATTTCCCAACCAGAGAGCTTAGATTAAAGGCGATATCCAGAAATAGCGTTCTGCTCTATGATCGGTTGAACAGGATGCAAGCGGGTGCTAAGGAGATGATCATCCGTTTAGATCCTGCGACCAATGAGCCGTCGGTGCGCGGAGTGGGCGTGATGCGCTTGACTCTGAAAGAAGATGAGCTCCGCGAACTTAAAAACAGGTTTTCATCGTATGGCCTCTGAATATTGCTTGGAAGTAGAAGATCTGGAAAAATCCTATGGAGGCCGCAAGGTCGTCAACGGACTCTCCTTCAAAGTGAAGCAAGGGGAGATCGTCGGACTTCTAGGACCGAACGGTGCGGGAAAAACAACCGCCTTCTACATGACGATCGGTTTGATCCGTCCGGACAGTGGATTGGTCCTCTTTAACGGCGAAAACGTCACTTTTCTTCCCGTCCACCGCAGAGCCAAGATGGGAATGGGCTACCTTGCGCAAGAACCTTCTGTATTCAGGGGGTTGTCAGTTGAAGATAATATTCTGGCCATTCTGGAGAGCCTGCCTTTAAGCAAGGCGGAGAAAGAAGCTAAACTGGAAGAGCTCCTAAATGAACTCAATTTGGCAGCTTTAAGGCATAAGATCTCCTCCACGTTGTCTGGAGGCGAGCGTAGGCGGTTGGAAATCACCCGCGCCTTAATCACGAATCCCACTTTTTTACTTCTCGACGAACCTTTTGCCAACATCGACCCGATTTCAGTCCAGGAAGTGAAAGAATTGATCAGGCATCTTTCCGGTAAAAACATCAGTGTGTTAATAACAGATCATAATGCGCGCGAGATCTTTTCGATTGTCGATAGAAGCTATCTTGTGTTTGAAGGCAAAGTGATCCGTTCAGGCACAGTAGACGAGCTCATTCACGATGAAGAGGTCAAGCGCACCTACTTGGGAGCCGAGTTTAAATTGTGAATTATGCCGTTATCGGGGCAGCAGGAAAAATGGGTCGGGGGATCGCACTCCTTATCCTGCTTTCCAATGCTCTACGTGGAACAAATGAACCGTTTCATCTCAATCTGATCGACCTCAATCTAGCAAGTTTTCCCGATCTTAAGGCTTACCTAAGATCGCATCTCTTAAAATTTGCTGAAAGGAACATCATCAAAGTTCGAAAGCTGTTTGCAGATAAGCCTGAAGTGGTTAGCAACAGCGAAGCGATCGACGCCTTTATTAGCCGTACGATGGATAGCATCGATTGTTCCACCCACGTTGGACATGTGGAAGGCGCTGACTTTGTGTTTGAAGCAGCCTTTGAGGAGATCCCTGTGAAGGTCGAGCTTTTGAAAAAGGCTCAAGCACTATCTAAGGGATGGTTTTTTACAAATACTTCTTCCATTCCGATCCATCTACTTGCCGAGCAGAGTGGCTTGAAAGAGCGGTTAGTCGGCCTCCATTTTTACAACCCTCCACCTGTGCAAAAGCTGCTTGAGATCATTCCAAGCAAATACACAGACCCGCAATTGCTGGAAATCGCATTTTCTATAGCCAAAGAGATGAATAAAGTGGCCGTCCAGTCAAAAGATGTCGCTGGATTTATTGGAAATGGCCACTTTTCGCGGGAAATTCTATTAGCTGCCAAACTTGCTGAAAAGAGCTCGATTGAATTTGTGGATGCCGTCACGCGCGATTATCTGCTTAGACCGATGGGGCTTTTTCAGCTCCTTGACTACGTTGGCTGGGATGTGGCGTTAAATTTGATGAAGGTGATGAGAGCAGAACTTCCTGATGCTCAATTTCAGTCGCCCTTATTAGAGAAGTACTACGCTGCAGGAGTTCGAGGGGGGCAAACTGCAGACGGTCATCAGAAGGATGGCGTTTTCCGCTATGCTGAAGGCTTGCCGAAGGCAGTTTTTGATCTTGCAACGCGCTCCTACAAGCCATTTAATGCTCCATTTCCTCTATTAAGCTTAACCTGGAAAAAAGCGTTGAAAGAAAAAACTGACCTTTCGCCTTATTTTAAAGCGCTTCAAATAGATCCATCAGAGGGCGCTCAAATGGCCGTACAGTTTTTAAAGGATTCCAAAGCAATTGAAGAATTTCTGGTTTCTACGGGCGTTGCTGCTTCGCTGCACGATGTCGGCATTGTCATCAAAGAAGGATTCCACCATTTATATGCACCCCATGAGGTGATTTGATGAGCGCGTTTCGGAAAAAAGTGTACGCTTGCAAAGGCGCTTCAAGCGTGTATTTCGGACCGGGCCGCAAGGAATTTGACCCTTCGAAGGAGATGCCCTCTTTTGAGCATTACTTAAAAGAGAGTGCAGATCAAACGCTCAAGAGCATTAATACAGCGGCTATTGATGAAGGGATCATAGGCAGCTTCATGGCTGCGCAGTTTTTACATCAAGGAAATTTAGGAGGCTTTTTACCTTCATTAGTCCCTAGCTTAAAAGGTAAGCCTTGTACCGCCGTGGAAGGAGCCTGTGGGACAGGCGGCCGTGCAATTGCGATGGCGGTAAGAAGTATTCTTTCCGATCTTTCCGACGTTGTTTACGTTACAGGCTTTGAGATTCAGAACTGCGTCAAAGCCGTGTATGGCTCTGACATTCTTGCAGGCGCAGCGTATTATAGAGGCGAGAGAAAGGAAGGCGACGCGTTTTTCTTTCCCGGAATCTTTTCCAAAAGGGCCGGAGCCTATTTTGAAAAGTATGGAAAAGATAAAGCGCGCAATGCTATGGCGCATTGGTATGCAAAAGCCATTGAAAACGCGCGTAAACATCCCAAAGCGCAAGAATTTCATAACCAGACCAAGGATTTGCTTGCCTTGGGAAAAACAGAACCGGTTGCAGACAAGTTTCTAGCCAATCTGAATCCTTACGACTGCTCTAAAGTCACTGACGGGGCTTCTTCGATTTTAATTACCTCTGAGGAGGGGTTAAAGAAGTTAGGCGTCGATAAAAAGGATGCGATCGAGATTCTATCTCTGGGCGAGGCTGAAGGCGATATCACGAAACCTCCTGAAGAGGGGGCTTACTTTGCGCAGACTAGCAAAGCAGCAAAAGAGGCCCTTAAAAACGCTTCCCTGACTGTTAATGACCTCGGGTGCCTTGAAATCCACGACTGCTTCACCATTTCGGCTCTATTGGCCTTGGAGGCTATAGGCGTTGCGCCCAAAGGGGGAGCGCCTGACTGGATTACTACAAAAAGAGATGAGCTTCCAGTCAATTCTTCTGGCGGTTTGATCGGATTTGGTCACCCGACAGGCGCCTCCGGCGTGCGCATGCTGGTCGATCTTCATGAGCAACTGACCGGAAAGGCGCCTTTAAAGCATCCTTATGGCATGCTCGTCAGCATGGGCGGAAATGATATCACTGTGACGGCGGTGGTTGTAAAGAAATAGACAAGTAAATTTAGGTGTGGTAAATTGTAAACACTTAAATTTTAATCAGATGTGTATTAATGGCTAAAGTTATCGTAGGAATGAGCGGCGGAGTGGACTCTTCAGTGTCTGCCTGGCTTTTAAAGCAGGCGGGACATGAGGTGATCGGCCTCTTCATGAAAAACTGGGAAGAGGATGGAATTTGTCCCGCTGCTGCAGATTTTGAAGATGTCTCTTTGGTGTGTAAAGAGATTGGCATTCCCTACTACACTGTCAATTTTGCCAAGGAGTACCAGGAACAGGTGTTTTCCGATTTTTTGAGCGAAAGTTTGTCCGGCAGAACGCCCAATCCCGACATTCTCTGCAACCGCGAGATCAAGTTCAAAGTGTTCTATGATAAAGCGATGGAGTTAGGTTCGGACTACCTGGCGACAGGCCACTATGCACAAGTTGGTAAGGAAGATGGCAAAGCGTCTCTCTTAAGAGGGAATGACGCGGGAAAAGACCAAAGCTACTTTCTTTACGCCGTGCGCTCTGAGGTTTTAGAACGCGTGATGTTCCCGATCGGCCACCTCCCGAAAAGCGAAGTGAGAAGACTGGCCTTAGAAGCAGGATTAGCGACCGCAAAAAAGAAAGACAGCACGGGCATCTGCTTTGTTGGCAAACGCGATTTCCGCACATTTCTTAGCGAACATTTGAAAGCAGTTCCTGGCCCTTTCATCACACCTGAAGGCAAAGTCGTCGGTGAACATATCGGTCTTCCCTATTACACGATTGGCCAGCGCAAAGGGTTAGGGCTTGGCGGCCCGGGCGATGCCTGGTTTGTCGCCCAAAAAAACCTCGTCGCCAATACAGTCACCGTCGTCCAGGGCGAAGAGCATCCGTTGCTTTACTCAGATGGATTGATCACACTGCAACCGCACTGGATAAGCGGAACGCCGCCGAGCGCCTTTCCTTACCGCTGCACCGCAAAAGTGCGCTACCGCCAGCCCGATTTCCCCTGCGAAGTGCATCTTCTGCCCGATGGAGGGCTTAATGTGCAGTTTGACAGCCCGCAAAGAGCTGTCACTCCAGGGCAATCGATCGTGTTTTACCAGGGCCCTCTCTGCCTTGGCGGTGCCATCATTAGCTAAAAGCTAGGGGAGGAGAGAGCTTGAGGTTCTCTTTTTCGATGAGGGCCTTTCCACCAAAAACAACCGTTTTGCCGTTGGGGAAGTGCTTGGCGATTTGGTCTTTGCACGCTTGGATAATGTCCTCTTTCGTGAGGGCAAGCAGACGATCTCTAAAGTTTTGCCTTAAGCCATCTGTAATTCCTGTGCAGAGCCAGCCGTAGGCTGTTTCTCCTCGCGATCCTGGCGGGATCGGAGCATCGAAGTCTTGGATCATCTCAAATTTGGCCTCTTCGAGATCGTTTTCATCAAATTGGCCTTTAACGATCATTTCGATAGCCGTTTCAAATGCTTTTAACGAGTCGGCAATTTTGGGATCGCGGTAGGAGTAGAAGTAAAAGTTACCCGACAAGCCGTTGCTGACAGCTCCACCGCCGTAAGCGCCTCCCTGCTCTCGAATAAGTTTGTGCAGAATGACGTTTTCCATAATGTGTGAACAGGCTCTTAAAGCCGGTGCATCCGGATGGATATAGGGGACTGTTTTGAACACGCGGCTGATGAAGGCCACGGGAGAAGAGATGTTGCGCGCTTGATCGGCAATGGTTGGAAGTAGGTAGTCGCTTTTCCACGCTGACTGACCTTGCGTTTTCAATGCGTCTAGTCCATAGAAGCGCTCTTTTTTTAGCTGCTGGTACATCTCTTCATCGAGGCTCAATACAAGGTGGGGCTCTTTGTGAGAAAAAATCTTCCGCGTTAACTTCTGAAGCTGCTCAGGCAAGTCGCCCCGATCCAGTTGCTTTTCTATTTGACGGAGTGCTTCCAGGTAATGAACGCCATACCAGGCTTCTGCGATAAATCCGGGAACACTTTGAGAGGAGGCAGATAAGCTGGTCGCGTAGCGGATGGCGTTTTGGTTGAAGTTGGATTCAAGCCCTGAAAGATGCTTGTGGATCACTTCTTTCAAACGAGCGCAATCGGAGAATGAGAATTCTGTAACCATTTCTCGAATCAGGCGGAATAACTTTTCTGCATTGCGGTAAAGCGCTTTACCTCTAACACAAAAGGCGGGCGCAAAGAGATTCTCATCCTCTGCCTGGATATGGAGCGTCAAATAAGCAGAGATGCCGCCGGTGTAGCCCTGGCTCTCTTCCAGGAGCTCTTCATAGGGTTTAGATTTGGTGCCCATCTGGTTGAAAAGTACGCCTAGAAGGCGAACTAAAGGTAGCTCTTCTTTTGAAATTTCAGGCAGATCGAACAGAAGATCTGCGTAAATGATCTCATTGGTGAAGCAGGGGTGGCAGAAAAGAGAAAGGTTACCGAGCTTTTCCTGGATCAAAGGGTAGATTTGTACCTTTGGTTCGGCATCATCTAAGGTTACTTTTGGGAGGATATCGATGTCTACTTTCTCTTGCTGGTCTTGGAACTTTTTCAAAACTTCTGCCTGTCGCACAATCTGCTGCTTCTGTGCCTCTGTCAGCTCGTTCTCAATTTTTTCCAGTTTTTCCCGCTCCTCATCCGCTTCGACTTTTTCCAATGCAGCGCTGGGCTCCATGCAGATGGAAACGCGGTGCGGATTTTCGATGAAATAGCGCTGAATCAGGTCAGTCAGATAATGGGGGTCTTCTGCGATTTTTTTGCGCAGCTGATCGAACAGACTGTGGACTAAAAGACCATGTTCTGGGGCGCCGCCGTGCTGTTTGATCAAGGCAGAACGCATGAACAGGGAGAGCCCAAAAGGGTAATGATCGCCGGCAATCTCGCTTCGGTGGAATTCCTCCTGCTGAATTACGTTTTCGACCGCTTTTTCGGAGATTCCATCTCTGACAACTTGCTGCAGTGCTTCGGTGATCATCTGTTCCGCCTTTTCCAGATCGCCGGTTTCGCATCCCTTGAGGTTGATAACGAAGGGTACTTCGTGGATCTCCGTGTCGAGATAAGAGGAGACCTGCTTGCAGAGGCCCGATTTCAACAGCGCTTTCTTTAGCGGGGAAGCGTCTGTATCTAAAAGAACCGCTTCGATGACATCCAGCGCTAGGCACGTTTCCTGGTCGTTAGCTTTGCAGGTGAGCCAGCCGATGGAGATCAACGTTTTATCTTTCTGACCCTCTTCTTGAGAGACGGGATAGAAGGTGTACAGCCTTTTTGGCTCCTGAAATCTTTCTTGCAAAGGAATAGGGGGTAAGGGTGTGGCTTTAGGATGCTCTTTCAGAATTCGATCTGAGACAAAGCTCAAGTGTTTTTCTAAAGGTAGATCTCCATAGAAGAAAAAGAGGCAGCGACTGGGATCGTAATAGGTTTTATGGAAATCGATCAACTCATCATATGTCAGGTGGGGAATAGAGGCAGGATCGCCTCCGGAGTTGACTCCATAGGTGACTGAAGGAAATAGGGCGTGGTAAAGCGCCTCGTGCATTCTGGAGGGGCCTGAGTTCATTGCCCCTTTCATTTCGTTGTAGACAATGCCCTTGTAAAGCAGAGGAGAAGCGGAGTCATCGGGCTTGTCGAATTCAAGGCGGTGGCCTTCCTGCTTGAAGCTCAGCTCCTTCAATTCAGGGTGGAATACAGCATCCAGATAGACATCTAAAAGATTGTAAAAGTCCTTTTCGTTTTGGGTCGCTGCAGGATAGCAGGTAAAGTCAGAGCCTGTTAAGGCATTCATGTAGGTGTTTAAGCTTCTCCTTCCCATGGCAAAGAAGGGGTCTTTGACGGGGAATTTTTTTGATCCGCACAGCACGGTGTGTTCAAGAATATGGGCAACGCCGTTGGAGCTGGAAGGCAAAGTTTGGAAGGAGAGGCAGAATAGGTTTTCCTTGTCGTCATTCGCAATATGCAGTATATTGGAACCGCTAGTTTCGTGCGTGAGTTCGAATAGCGTTGCTTTGAGTTCAGGTAGTTCAATTGCTTTCGTAACTACAAAGCCTTGATGCCTCGAGCCTGGAGTAAATAAAGAATTCATGCGCAAAGCATAGCTTATGTTTTCGATTTTGTATACTAATTCAGAAGGGTTCGCGTGAATCTGATTGCTAATATAGGTTCTCCTGCCGACGATCGCTTTTTCTATCGCTTAAATAAAGGTTTGACGCATGAAAAGCGCGTTGAGGCGATCAGCAAGGTTTTTAAGAAATTTGTGTTCACTGGAATATGCATCGTATTGCCCGTAGTTGCTAGCCTTGTACTTGTTCCGCTTAGTTTCCCTATTGCTGCATTAGTGTCTACAGCAGCGGCAATTATACTCGGTTCTGTTTTTATCTGTGTTGCAGAATATAGTAAGAAGAGAGAACGGCTAGCCCACGAAAGATCGAACAATATGCGTTTGATTTTTGTAAGCACGAACGAATTCAAGGAGGCATTAAATGAAGATCGGTTCCCTCTTTACACTTTTGTGAATGATTCTAATGCGAAATTTTTGAAAAGAGTCGGCGTTATTTCACGAAGAAGCTTTTGGAGAATCAAGGCTATTAACTTTGCGACCCATGGAAAGCTTTCAGGGGTGGCGGGCATGATCAAACGTAGAATATTTTGCGAAGATCGCTGGGAAGAGATACGGACTAGACTGCTTAACGATTTGCCAAGCGAATCGATGCTGCAAGAGATCATTCTGTAATCTATACTCCTCTTAGTTCAAAATGGGAAATTTAGGTTGCGTCAAAGCCCCGGGGTTGAACGATCGAAAATTTGCATGTATAACTTTATACGAACGAATTTTCGATCGTTCAACCGCGGGAGCTTTCACGCTTGCCTAAATTCTCATTTTGAACTAATGAGGAGTATATAACTCCTTGACAAATAGGGGGAATTCATAGATGATTTTACTATGCCAAAAGTTCCTGTCCTACCCAATATTATCACCGCTTTTGCCTTAACTTGCGGACTGTTCATGATCTTCCGGATGAACATGGTTCCGGTCGGTGGAGCAGATCTGCACGTGCTAACTGTAACTGCAGGCATCTTGCTATTGGCGGCTTTAGCTGACTTAATGGATGGCGCGGTAGCGAGGATTTTGAGAGCTGAAAGCTCATTTGGCGGTTTTTTTGACTCTTTGGCTGATGGGATTACGTTTGGTCTGGGGCCTTCAGTGATTGTGTTGAAGACGATGTCTTTAGAGCCCGGCAGCGGCTACTCTTTTCTGATGACCATGGCAGCTATGGTGTTTTCGGTATGCGGCATTTTGCGCCTCGTGCGCTTCAATGTGATGAGCCTTCAGGCAAAAGAAAATCCCGATCCTCTGGACAATGCGAAAAAGCACTTTACCGGTTTGCCCATACCCGCCGCGGCAGTTTCTATTGTTTCTCTGAATCTGTTCTTCTATTCGGATGAGTGGAAGTGGCTCGGCATTCCTTTAGAGCCCTATAGATTCTGGATTTTATTTACAGCGATGCTCCTGATTGGCTACTTCATGGTGAGCCGCTGGAAGTTCCCTAGCCTAAAAACGCTCCATATCCGCGTTTCCTCCTTCCAGAAAGTATTGTTTACTGTGGTTGCTGCAGTCTTTCTCTTTTACGGCATCCTAAATTTCTTTCCCTTGACTTTCCTCATTGTTTCTTGGGGATATGTCTTTATCGCTGCTTCTCTCTCAATTGCCCGCGTCATCGCCGGGCGGCGAAGCAAGGCGCTCGAAGAGTTCGAGCCCGAGCCAGAGACCGACGAAGAATCTTAATTGCTTTGAATTAATTAGAATGTTATAATGTTTTAAAAAATATAAATGAGGTTATGTAAATGTGCTTTGAAAATATTCATTTAGATAGGCCAGTAAGAGATCTGTTTCGAAGTAAACTGGATCGTTTTTTCGATTATATTCCAGGCATAAGCCTCATTAACAACCTCGTTAATACCATCCAGTTGCGTCGGTTTAAAGGGAAAGAGGATGTATCCCTATTCCAACAATACTTGCGCCATAAAACTGTAAAGCATTGCGCATTGTACATGCTCCCCTTGGCAAAAGTGATTCATAACATCTGGAAAAAAGCGAAAGGTATTGAAACCGAAGAATTTGCATTTCCTGAAGAAAATGAGATGCCTCCAATGCACGACATGGATGCGATTCCACGCCCGGTCGAAGCTGAGCCGCCTCGTGCTCCTCGTCTTGATGATCGATGGATAAGGAACGAAGAGGAATGGATTAGACGGCTTGCTTCTCCTCAGCTCCCACTAGAAAACCAAGAGGCGCCAGTGGGTGATTGGGAGCACGAAGGTCTAACAACGGGAAGACGATTTATTTTTGAGGATGCATTGGATCTAACACAGGAACCTATGCCTCCTCAAGATACTTTAGAGGTAGAAGAGGTGCTTCCTGCTGCGCTGCCGCAAGATTTTGATCGCGAAGAGATCGATGCTAAATTGCAGGGTCTTCAGAAATCGGTTGAAAATACTTTAAGGCGTTGGGAATTGGTAAAGCAAGATCATGAAATTGTGTCTGAGATTCATAAAGCATTGCAAAGCTCGGAGACATTTTTCATAAACCCTCAAGATCCGATTACAGTGCAGTTTAAGGTCGTTTTTGATAAAACCTTAAAAAATGCGATAAATGAGTTTGAGGCAAGCTATGAACAATTCCTTAGACTCCTTCCTGAGGTGGAATTAAGGGTAAACAATTCATCGACCCTTGCGGAAGTTGCAGCAGAAGAAATAAGATATCTTAGGCTATCTCCTCAAACGCGAAGTTGTTATGGATCATATGTAGGGGTTCATGCAGCTATAGAGTCGCTGGGTCCGCCTATGCCGAAGGAATTCAAAGACAACATCATCCATGACGTCCAGGTTCTTATGGGACAATTTATGGTTCGCTACCAGGTTATGGCTGCTGAAAGATGGAACTTAACTGTCTCATTTAATTAACAGAACCTTAAGACGCCTTTGACGACGCCCAGGATTTCGATCTCATCTGCTTGAAAGAGCAGAGGAGGGCTTCTTCCTGAGGTGTTTTCCAGGCGAATGAAGGGATCTTCAGGGAAGTAACGCTTTAGGATGATCTCGCCATCGGACAAGGTAGCTACGATCAGTTCGCCGTAGTGGGCGCGATTGCGCGTTTGCAGCAGGATCAAATCTCCATCCAGAAGCGATTCTTCAATTAGCGTGTCGCCTTTTACTTTTAATACATAGCAATTGTCCGGGTCGATGGGGTAGGAGAGGGGAACCTGGATGTTTTCCGGCATGGGAAATGTTTCCAGAGGGAACCCTGCGGCAATTGAGCCGATGATCGGTAGGACGTTTTGCGATTTTGGGGTTAAAATGGAGGCTTCTTTAGGCAATTTTAGAGAGATTCTCTGCTGTTTGCCCTCTTCAAGATATCCCTTGGACTTTAACGTTTTAATGTGAGAATAGACGCTTCCAAGCGATGAGAAGCTGAATTTCTTCTGGATGTCGCGGAATGTGGGAGCGCATCCTGTATCGCCTGAGTACGATACGATGTAATCAAGCACTTCTCGTTGTGTTTTGGTCAGAGGTTTCAATCGGTTCTCTCTGCTGTGTAAGATAACCAACCGACAGCAAGGGTGGTGTACCACATGATGAGGGCTGAAAAGTACGTGTCACTAAAAAAGTGGCCTCCCTGAAGGATTCTCGTCGCACTTAAAGCAATACCTAAGATCAGCGCCAAGGCAAAACCAATGGCTGTGACTGTTTTGCTGCGCATTTGAAGGCCGATGAACGCCAAGGAAAAGAAGAAGAATCCCATCGCACAGTGACCGCAAGGAAAAGATTTGGATGGTTGCGGTTGATGAAAGAGATTAGGGGAGTAAAAGGGGCGAAACGCTTGCGTGCCGCCGAATTCTTCTACCTGTTTAGGTCTTGGCCTGCCCCAATATTCCTTAAAGACGCCATTGACCATAAGGCCAGAACCTAAGGCAAAGGTCAAAAGGATCGTCAATGCTGCGGCTCGATACTTTTTCAATACCTTAAAGAGATAAGAAAAGAGGACGATAATACCCGCAAGAGACGCTGTAACGGTGGCCGGGATAGTTCCATGGTCGAACAGAAAGTCGAGTGCAGGATGAGCGATGAAATGCTCTACGGGATCGTTCCCAATTTTATAGATGTAGCTCGTCAAGCTCCAGTCGATCCAAGTCAAAAAGGGGGCGAGAATTAAAGTGGCGATCAGAGGCCATTTCCAAAGACGGCTGTCTATGCGGACCATAAAAAGGGAACCTTTGTAAGCTTTATACTTTCTAAGTATACTCATTCCTTAGATTAGGAGGCAATTTGTGAATGAAGCACTTTTACTTTCGGCGTTAGGCGTAGCCCTTGCTTGGTTATTGTGGCTATATAAGTCAAAAGAAAAGCTCAATGTGCAACTGATCTGCTTAAAGCAGGAACTGGTGCATGAAAAGAAAATGGCCGAAGAGAAAGCGCGCTTTTTCACAGATGCAAACCATCGCCTTAAAGATGAATTTAAAGTGCTCTCGTCGGAAATTATGGAAAAATCAAACGATACTTTCATGAAAGTCGCTGAAGCAAAGCTCGCTGCTTTGCATGAAGGGGCCAAAGGGGACTTGCAACTGCGGCAGAAAGCGGTAGATGAGCTTGTGAAACCCTTGACAGAGACTTTAGGGAAGGTAGACAAAAAGATTGCCGATCTGGACAAGGAGCAAGCTGCCTCCTATAAGGTAATTCGCGAAGAGATCAAAGGTGTCAGCAGTGCCTGCATCGACCTGAATAAGGAAGCGGCCAACTTATCAAAAGCTCTGAGGATGCCACATGTGCGCGGTCGTTGGGGAGAGATGCAGCTGAAACGCGTTGTTGAGCTTGCCGGAATGGTTCCTTATTGCGATTTCATGGAGCAAGGGACTGTGGGCGAAAGCGGAGAAAAGCTGAGGCCAGACTTAATTGTTAAACTTCCCAACGGAAAATCGGTCGTCGTAGACGCTAAAACCCCCATCCACGCTTATCTGGAAGCGATGGAAGGAAAAGATGAAGCTTCAAAACAGCTTAAGCTCAAAGACCACGCTCGCCACGTGCGCACGCACATCTCCCAACTCTCTGCGAAATCCTACTGGGAACAATTTGCAGAAAGCCCTGAATTTGTCGTGCTCTTTATCCCGGGCGAGTCGTTCTTCAGCGCCGCTTTAGAACAAGATCCTGCATTGATAGAGCTCGGCGTAGAGAAGAAAGTGCTTTTGGCTACACCTACGACGCTGATTGCGCTTTTGCGTGCTGTAGCGTCAGGCTGGAGGCAGGAAGCTACCGTAGAAAATGCCCGTGCGATCTCGCAATTGGGTAGAGAATTGCACTCCAGACTTGTCAAAATGCAAGAATACCTGGAAAGCATGCGTAGAGGCCTTCAACAGGCCGTCGACTCCTACAACAAAGCAATCGGGTCCTACGAATCCCGCGTCATGGTCACCGCGAAAAAATTCAAAGACCTCGAAGCCACAACAGAGGAAATGGAACCCTTGAGTCTGCTAGAAAAGATGCCACGCCCTGCCTGGGTCGGCTCAGAAGAGGTAATTACTTCATAGTTGTTACCCGTGCCCGAATTTACACTCTCGGATTTTTTCAACGCGGAGACGCGGAGGTGCATGAGAAACTAGCTCTTCTTTAGCTGTTGCTTAGATTGAATTGCAAAACAAGTTTTGCAATTTAAAATTAATGTGTTTTTCCTTTGTCCGCGTTTCCGCGTTGAAAAAATCCGAGAATTTCGGGCACGGATTGATTTCGGGCAGAGTCATTCCCAAGGGGAATGACTCTTTCTTATTAATTTACTGTGTAGAGATGACGAAGTAGGCAGGGTATGCGAAGTTGTGATTTGGTCTTGAGGAGACCAGGAAGGTTACTTCGCGGCCGACGTAGTTCTGCAGGTTTAATTTGGTACTGTAGAGGAATGCCAGCGGCTGGTGTGTGGCTTTGTCGACCAGCATGAAGTCGCCGGGCTTGTTCTTGATGGTTCTTGAATAAGGCTCCAGCACTCCTGTCACTGTTTGTCCTTCGTTGGATTGGACGGCATAGAATTCTTCGATTGTGCCCTGGTTGTCGTTGCTCCATGCTGCGTAGATCGATTCTTCCTGTGGGAGCCAGTAGTTCACGTGAGTGAGCACTTCTGGATAGTTAGGTTGAGTGGCTACTGCAACAGGTTCGTTTCTGGTAGTAGTTGTAATGGGTGTTTCTTTTACTTTTGCTTCGAGGTAGGCAATCTTTGCTTTGACGTAATTTTCTTGAAGTTCTGCGAGGAGCTCTTTAGCTCTTCCGCTTTGCTCTGGGAAGTCGCTGTATTCTCTTACGATCTGCTGATAGTTGCCTTGGATCCTGTCCAGATTAATTTCAGGGAAGGATTTTTGGAACTCTTGCTGACTGATGAGGTAAGTGGAATTTAATAGCGCGTTTACTTCATCTCTACGTTTTGCAATTTTGGCCATGTAGTTCGGGTCACCCACTTTTTCCATGTACTCTTTAGCTACATAGAATTTGGAATTGGAAGGAGGGGCAATTTCCAGCCACTTGTTGTTGAGAGGGCTGATTGTGCCATCCACAGGCTCTCCGTGGTTGAGCTGTCCGATGACCGGCGCATCGGTGCTTGGAGTGAGTCTGACGTTGACGCGGTTGCCTTCCACTTTATTGTCGAGGATGAATGTGCGGAAAACGTAGCCTTTAATATCGCTAGGAGGCTCTACTGCGTAAAATTCTTCTGTCTCGCCTGTCACGATCAAGAGTTCGCCTTTCGAGAGCTCTCTCACCACTTGGGCGTCTAAAGAGGGCTGTGCGCGCATTCTGACTTTGCTTTTGGTTGCGCGACCGGTAAATGGGCTGAATGATGTCTGAATTTCGATTCTAGGCAGGTCTGTGGATGAGTTTGACTCATCGCAAATCACAGGGGTCTGCAAGAGTAGTGCAGTCGCTAGAATGGTTTTAAATGGTTGCATAAGTTACCTCTCCTATCAAAGTCACAGATGGTAACCATTTAGGTTATTAATCTCAACTTTTCAAGACAGAAAGAATGTGATCGCAATTTTCTTTGCCGCAGGTGCAGCCGATAGGATTTCCTAAGTGGACACTGTAAGACTCAAGAGAATCCAGTTTGTTGGTGACGCAATAGAGTTTTTCGCCTGTCTGTTTGATCTCCCACTGTTCGAAGTGGAGCTCTTGGTCGCTGACAGGTTCTCCTTCAAACAAAATTTCTTCCGGGGCGTGAATGAGAGCTGCGATCTGGCAGAAGGAACAGAGGCAATTCGGTTCCGGTTTGATGTCGTCGAGATGTTCTTTCGGCAGCAGCATTTTTGTGGCTTGCGCGATCTTGAGGATGACATCGGGCGGTAGTTCGGGGGTGAGTCCGGCTTTCGGGTTATGTTGCAAGGGAGCGGCCATTCCTTCAGCGGCAATACCGATTTTAAAGGGGAATTGCGGCTCGGAGGGTGGATGGTTTTTTTTCAGATTGGTTGCGTGAGCTTTGAAAATGAGTTCGGTTTGCTCTACAGGCATTTCTGGTAAAGTGATCACGTCGCCATTCATGAGATGGCACTCGATTCTTCCTGTCGGATTCATCGCCAGTGTGGAGATCTGGTCCCAGGGAGCTGACAAGTAGGGTGGAAAGCTAAAAAAGGAGTCATTTAGTTGCATAGCACTCATTATGTCAGAGTGCTAATTTTGTTGCAAGAGGCAAGGCGCGAAAAGAATTCCCTTGAAGCAAAAGAAAACTTTAAAATACCATCCCAACTTTTAGAAAAAAGGAATATAACTCGATGAAGATTTTCGTTTTAGATACGAACGTTCTACTGCACGATCCCGAAGCATTACTAAAATTCGGCCATAACTACGTGATCATCCCGGTCACTGTTTTGGAAGAGTTAGACAAAATGAAGAAAATGCCCGGAGAGCTGGGAAGAAATGCCCGAGAAGCGTTCCGCATGATGGATTCCTTGCATCTTAAGGGAACGGGAGATCTTCACAACGGCATTACGCTGCCTAACGGATCAGTGATTCGCATCGATTTAGAGTTAAAGCCGGACAGTTCCTATTCGTTTTCTCCCTCGCTCAACGACAATAAGATCTTGTTAACTGCCTACACTTTGAATAAAGCGGGCAAAGAGAAGGTGGTCTTTGTCTCCAAGGATTTTGCTGCGCGCATCAAGGCGGAGGCGCTCGGGTTAGTCGCTGAAGATTACGAAAACCTTAAGTTCTCCTACGACGCGATCTACAAGGGCATCCGTAAGGTTGAGATCGCCAAGCCGGAAATCGACATCTTCTACAAAGATGGTTGGCTCCAGGACACCTCTTTTCATCCAAAGCCCAACGAATACTTCATTCTCACCTCTGCAGAAAATAGCTCTGCTGTCGGGAAGCACGACCCAAAGAAAAAGCAGTTAGAACCTTTGATCAAAACGGGACCGATCTGGGGCGTGAAGCCGCGCAATGTCGAACAGCGTTGTGCGATCGACTTGCTCTTGCGGGATGACATCAAGCTTGTTTCATTGATTGGCCAAGCAGGCACAGGAAAAACGCTTCTGGCTTTAGCTTGCGGACTCAAGAAGGTGTTCGACGATAACATCTACACCCGAATTCTCGTAAGCCGTCCAGTTGTCCCTCTAGGACGCGATATCGGTTACCTGCCAGGAACAAAAGAGGAGAAGCTGGTCAACTGGATGCAGCCTATCTACGATAACCTGGAGATTCTCTGCGCCTCGATCGGCCACGACTCCAAAGAAACGGTGAACTGGGTAAAAGATCGCGTTGAGCTAGAGGCGGTTACGTACATCCGCGGAAGATCGCTACCCAAAATGTTTATCATCATCGACGAAGCGCAAAACTTGACGCCCCACGAGATCAAGACTATCGTCTCCCGCGCAGGCGAAGGAACTAAAGTCGTTCTCACAGGAGACCCAACACAGATCGACAACCCGTACCTGGACAAAGACTCCAATGGATTGACTTATCTGGTTGGACGTTTCTCTGAACAGCCGATCTATGGGAATATGTTCTTTGAGAAGACCGAGCGCTCAGAGCTTGCCGCCCTAGCCGCCGAGATTCTTTAAACGATCTATGGTCTCTTGCAATTCAGGATATTCTGGAAGAAGCTGCTCGTAAAGACGGATCGCTTCCGGAATATTTCTTTGGAATCCAGTGCCATGTTCATAGAGCTCTGCTGCATGGCGGTAGAGCTCCAGAGATTTACCTTTTTCGTTCTTTTTAATGAAGTCTGCCAAGGCTACGCAAGCAGCTGGGTCATCTCTTTCAATGCCCAATTCGAATAGTTTCCTTGCTTGTTTTTCGCTTTTGTCTCCCCCAAAGCCCTTAAGGAAAAGCTCTCCCAATTCAGCAAATGCAGGCGCGAACCCTTTATTCGCTGCCGAATCCAAGTACTCGCGTGCTTTGATGTAATCCTTTTTACCAAATTTGGTTAACTCTATAAGGGCAAGACGGAATTGAGCTTCCGCGTGATGGTTTATTGCGGCCTGTTCCAGGTAATGCATCCCAAGCGGGTGTTGTTTATTATGCAGCTCTACGCCTAAGCTAAACTGAGCTTCTCTATTGCCCGCTTTAGCGGCATTGTATTTTTCATACATCTCTTGAGACTCGATAAAACTTAAGTCTTCAACCGAATTTTCAGAGGTAGAGGATTCTGAGGGAAGTTCTGTACGGCTTTCATTTTCGGATGTAGTTATCTCTTCCCATGAATTCGACCTTGTTAACCGAGAAGGAGAAAATTTATCACTAACATCTTCTTGAGACTTTGAAGGAGTAGGAGTTTTAGAGCTCTCATCTTGCGATGAGGATCTTGTTCTATGGAATGTTAACGAGCTTGAGGTCAATTCGGAAGTAGAAGTAGATGCGACGTTTCTATTTTTTAATGGACGGGCTGGACGGTGCTTGATGGCAAAGGTAAAGCGCTCGATCAGAGCGGCAATGCCGCCGATGATGGGAATCGCTTCGATAATGGCGATCGCACGATGCCCCCATTTTCCTGAAGCTCCATCTTTTGCTAGCTGCCAGTGTCTTTTTGTATAAGCGAGTCCTGACAAGGTAAATGCCGTTATAACGCTTTCTTTGGTATTAAGATGATATTGATTGTTGTGGCTTTCTAATGAAGGCATGATGTTAACCTTTTGTTAACTAATATTATTAAAAAATTAAATTAATTTGTCAATTATGTAATGACTGATTAGCGATAGATTTCTTTTCTATGGCCAATTTCAACGACTAATATTAACAAACGATCTTTATTGATAGTATAGATGATTCGGTAGTCACCTGACCGGAGACGATAAAGTTCTTTATGGCCTTGTAATTTTTTGCAGCCTATTGGTAGTGGAGTAGATTCTAATGCATCAATTTTTTCGATGATCTTGAGTCGATCCCGCTGGGGAACTTTTTCTAGGAATTTTTCAGCGCTTGCTGAGATCTCGATTTCATAGATCATTGCAAGCGTTCTTTAGCCTTTTTCCAGGTAGAAGTTTTTTCAACGCCTGTTTGAATACGTTTTAGAGTTTCTTCAGCTTTTTTGGCTAGCCATTTATCTTCTAGCTGCTCCATCTTTTCAAAGGTGGCAGAGAGCATAAATTCGCGCATGGTTACACCCAGCATTGCACACGCCATTTTTATATAGGCATGTTCTTCGGAATCCATGTCTAATGTTAAGCGTGATTTATGTGTTTGCACCATATTTTCCTCTAACTTAAATTATACAGAAACACAGATTTCAGTGCAATTTGCTGAGAGAGATAAAACCCACTCCCAAAGGAGTGGGTTGATCTAAATGAAATGCTTAGAGTTGGCTTCGCAGATCGTCGAGAACTCTTTGAAGCATAGGGTGTTTTAGAACAAGTGATTCCATGAGTTTGATCGCTCTTGGAATATTCTTTTCGGTGCCAATACCGTCTCTATAGCAATTAACGAGCTGAATGTTAGCTGAATCCAAGCCTTTTCCAGCAGCTATTAGATAGAGTTGAAATGCTCGTTTTGGCTCCGTTTCTTTGCATGAATCGGCAACTCGTTCACAGGCTTTAGGCTCTTTTCTTTCAGCGCCCTTTTCAAACCATTGCCTTGCTTCTTCCGGCTTCACAGTTTCATATAAATCGCCTAATTCAAAATATGCCGGTGCAAATTCCTGTTCTGCAGCTAAATGCAAGTAACGGAGCGCAGTTTCTACTTCTCCTGCCTCTTTAGCTTTTAGGGCTAGTCTCAACTGCGCTTCTGGAAAGTATTGTTTAGCGGCAAGTTCGAGGTATTTCTGAGCAAGCTCTGGATCCTTATCTTCCCAGTAAACGCTCAAGGCGTTTTGCGCTTCTCTATCGCCATTATCTGCATCTGTTGTGTATCTTTTCAGCTCTTCTTCAGATTCGATGAGTGCGTCTTGGTAGAAGGAAGTTTTTCGAGGTTTTGCCGGTGTTGTAGGGGAATTGACTTCAACCAAGGCATTCAACCTTTCTTTTGCGTCTGTATATTTTCCTGCCTTCTCGTAGTGTTCAACAGCTTTCTGAATATCGATTTTCCCTTCAGCCTCTTCGTAGATCTTGCCCAAATAAAAGTGAGCTATGGGTGCGTAGGATTCTACCAGGGCATTAAAGCGCAGAGCTTCTGCAAGTCCTTCTTCCCTTTCTTTAGGATGTTGATAATGCTCTTTCATCTTTTGAAAGTCGAATTTTCCATCAGCGAGTTTAAAGCTGGGTGCTGGGACATCTGCTTTAATTAGAGCATTTAAGAACAGCTCTTCGGCTCTATCCATGTTGTTTTCTTTATAGTAAATCACTCCAAGTGCAATCAGCGCAGGAAGGAAACCTTGACTGGCTGCTCGTTCATAATAAGGAATCGCACCTGCTGTATCATGTTCATGTTCTGCAATATAGCAGCCAAGGCAAAAGAGGCTTGGAAGATGGTTTTGTTGTGCAGATCGCTCATACCAATGTTTTGCTTCTCCTAATAGCTTCGGACCACCGAGGCCATTTTCGAGGAGATCAGCGTATTCTAATTGAGCGACCGCATTGTTTCTTTCTGCCGCCAACTGAAAATAGTGTCTGCTGAGTTTCATGTCTTTGGGAATTCCGGGCATAGAGCCAAATTTAAATATAGAGGCTACTTGAACCTGGGCTACGAGATGATCTTTGTTGGCTGCCGCAGCTAAATGCCGCATGCCTTCCTTGATGTCTTCAAAATTATTGGCGGTTTTTAATAGTTCTTCAGATATAGTCATGAGCTCTTCTGGGGAAAGCTTTGACTCGATGGTTGTATAGATGTTGAACAGATCATCATCCATAGGATTAGGAATTACGGGTTGGACGCTTTGGGCTACTGCTGCTGCCAAGTCGGCATCTTGTGCTTCTTCGGCTTGACCCAGACTTAGAGCCATTGCCGCGTCTAAGTCTGCGTCTCGATCGGCCTGTCCTACACCAGCATCCGGAACTATCGGCTCATCTTGTTCCTGTGGTCTGCGAGTCAAGTCGGGCAAGTCGGCATCTTGCGCTGCTTCAGCCTCTCTGAGACTTTGGGCAATAGCTGCGGCCAAGTCTGCGTCTGGATCGGCTTGCATTTTGCGATTTTCTTCTTCTCTGCGAGCAGTGGCTTCTTCAGCTTGCTTTCTACGGTTTTCTGCTTCTTGGAGTCTTTGAGCAAATATTAAGTCATCCGGGTTGTCAGAGGAGGAGGATGAGGAGGAACTGCTGCTTTTGGAGGAGGACTTGGATGAGGATTGCGAAGAGGGTTGATATGAAGATTGAGATGAAGAGGAGGAGGAGCTGCCGCTGGAGGTTCCGCTTTCTGAGTTGGAGTCTTCGTTTGAAGTGGCTGAATGTTCGGATTCCTCAGAAGGGGCTCTATCATCAGGATTGAGCTTTTTAATTTCGTGTCTATGGAGAGCGTAAACGATGATGTGGGCGCTGCCAAGGGAGAAAACACCGGCTGCTATGGAGGCAACCAGAGAGAGAACTCTTTTGGCTCGGTCGTGGGTTCTGTCTTCCTGTTTATGAAGTGGATGAATTAAAAATTGATAGGCCGAATTAATTTTAGTCATAATATTCCCGAGTGTTTTTTTATTTAATTATAAACAATATATTTTATTATTACAATAATAAATACACTAGAAATAACTACTTCATCCATGGGAAATAGAGTACATCTCGGATCGAAGCGGCATTAGTAAAGATCATCACCATGCGGTCGATGCCGATGCCGACACCGCCGGTAGGGGGCATGCCTTGGCAGATCGCTTCGATGAACTCTTCGTCAAGCGGGCTTGCCTCCTCATCACCTTGCTCTCTGCGCTGCGCCTGGAACTCGAGAAGATCGCGCTGAATGACGGGATCATTCAATTCTGTATAGGCGTTGCAGATCTCTTGGGAGAGGATGAAGCTTTCAAAGCGTTCTACCAGACCCTCTTTGCGCTTTTCCGGATTGCGGTGTGGTTTACAAAGCGGGGTAGTTTCAATCGGATGGTCGATGATGTGGTGCGGTTGAATCAGATGCTTTTCTACCTTCACTTCAAAGAGCGCGCCAATAAGAAGTCCTCTGGAAAGCCCTGCGATTTTCTTCGGATCGATCTCTCCGCTGTCTTCCAGTAAAGTGCGGATTTCAGCATCGCTTAAGAAATCGACATCGAGGCTGGCGTAGGTGTTTAAGGCTTCTTTCATGCTCATTCTTTTCCAAGGCGCCTTAAGTTCGATGAGAACGGATTCCCCTTTTTGCGGGCAGTAGACGGGGATTTCAGTTTTTCCGTAGAGCTTCAGAGCGATTGACTCGAAGAGAGTTTCGACGAGCTTCATCATGTCGTTATAGTCCCAATAGGAAGCGTAAGCTTCCATCATGGTGAACTCAGGGTTGTGATTGCGGTCGATGCCTTCATTGCGGAACACACGGCCAAGCTCAAACACGCGCTTCATGCCACCGACGATCAGTTTTTTCAGCGGGATCTCAAGCGAGATTCTCATAAACATCTCTTGGTCCAGGGCGTTCAGTTTAGTAGTGAAAGGACGTGCTTCTGCACCGCCGTAGATCGATTGCAGGACGGGGGTTTCCACTTCCATAAAGTCGCGTTCGTGGAGGAATTCTCTAACTAAGCGAACAATTTGGCTTCTCAATAAGAAGGTGTTTTGCACCTCTTCGTTGCAGATCAGGTCGAGCCAACGCTTTCTAAAACGCGTTTCTTTATCAGCAAGGCCGGCGTGCTTGTCGGGGAGTGGTAGGAGCGTTTTGCAAAGAAGCGTCACTTCGTCTGCAAAGAGTGTGAGCTCGCCTTTTTGGGTGCGGAAGAGGTGGCCTTTGATGCCGATGATATCGCCTAAATCGATCTTCTTTTCGATGAATTTGAACGGACTGAGTTCTTCCGTGCCCGCATAGCCATGCACTTTGGTGGCATCGCGGTTGAACATCACTTGTAGTCTACCTGTAGAGTCTTGCAGCTGCGCAAAGGCGTTCTTTCCCATAGCGCGGAACAGCATAAGGCGGCCTGAGAGTGAGGCTGCAGGCGTTTTCTTTTCTAAAGCTTCTTCGCTGTTACCGACAGCTTGTTCTGTGTAGCGCTTGTGCAGTTCGGCAGCTTCATCCTTGACGTCAAATTGAGCAGGGTAAGGATCGACGCCTAAGGCGCGGATTTCTTGAAGTTTATTGGAGCGCGTGATGAATTCATCATGCTGATGGTAGTCGGGTTTTGCTGTCATTTTTCTATGTGGGTGGTGGTTTGGGTGCCTGTTCGTACAAAATCAAGGCGCGTGTAGCAATAGACGGTACTTGCAAGGATGATGAATCCATATACGACGCAGTTGAATACAAAGCCTTGAGTGGCTTTGTCTGCGCGGCTAAAGCTTTCTATCCATTTAAACATGCGCTATTTATAGTGGATTTAATGATTATCGACAACAGATCCGATTAAATCGTAATCGGCTACATCGGTGATCTTCACTTTGTGGATCTGACCAAATCCGGTGACGCCTCGAGCGTCGTTGATGATCACTTGGCCGTCGATGTCAGGGCATTGGCCTCTGTGGCGTCCAACCATTAATAACTTGGTTTCGGGGTGGTACCCTTCGATCACCACATCAAGTGTCTTGCCGACCATCTTTTTGTTGAGCTTCTGCACCTGTTTCTTCTGGATTTGCATGAGTCGGTTCCAGCGATCTTCTTTAACCTCTTCAGCGATCTGCTGCGGCAAGTCATACGCGTGAGAGCCCGGCTCTCGTGAAAATTTGAAAATGCCGACGTTATCCAAAGGGTACTCTTTCAAGAACTGGCACAGCTCTTCAAATTGGTCCTCGGTCTCTCCGGGGAATCCAACGATTAAGCTTGTGCGGATAGAGATCTCGGGGATCGCTTTGCGTAGCGCTGTGAGCGTTGTTGTGATCTCATCTTTGGAAGTTGCTCTGTGCATCGACTTTAACACCTGGTCGTTGACGTGCTGGATCGGCATGTCGAGGTAAGGGCAGATGCGCGCATCGCTTTGCATTAAGTCGATCAATTCAGGAGAGATCTCATCCGGATAGAGATAAAGCAGACGCAACCAATAAGGTCTTTCGACTTTAAGAAGTTCTTTCAGGAGCTGAATGAGACCTTGAGAGCGCTTGGCGCCTCGGTCTTTAGCGTAGTCTCCCAAATCTTGTGCGATTAAAATGATCTCTTTGACGCCCTGATCGAGAAGCAGCTTGAACTCTTTGACGATCTGCTCTTCCGTTTTGCTTTTCAGCGGGCCTTTAATGGTTGGAATGACGCAGTAAGCGCAGCGCTTTCGGCATCCTTCTGCAATCTTGAGGTAGGCAAAATGCTTAGGTGTGGAGATTTGACGCGGCACTTCACCCGCTTCCAGATAACTTCTTGCGTTGGTGACTAGTTCTCCGTCAGATGTCGATTGCACAGCTTCCAGGATGCCTTCCAGGTCGCCTGAGCCGAGGAGATAGTTGATGTCGGGGAATTTCTCTTTCAGTGGCGAGCTGTGGGTTTGCACCATGCAGCCTGTAACGATCAGTTTGGCGGTTTTTTTTCGGGTCTTTAGAGTTTCTTCCACAGCAGCCATCGATTCCTGTCTCGATGCTTCGAGGAATCCGCACGTATTGATCACGATGTAATCGGCATCTTCAAGCATTTCTGCTACTTCGTAGCCTGCTCTTAAGAGGATGCCCAGCATCACTTCGCTGTCGACCAGGTTTCTGGGGCAGCCTAAGCTGATGAAATGGATCTTATTGCCTCCAAATTCATACTTATGCCCCTTTTTAGCGGGTGCAGGTTTTTGAATTTCAGCTTTTTGCTTTTTCTTGCCGGAAATGGGGAGCATGTAAAACCTCTTAAGGTCAAAAATTTAGAACAATTATACCGAAAGTTTAAAAGAATGTCGAGGCCGGATTTACATCGATGAAAAGCCGGACCGATTTTGGCAGGGAAAACCGACCTTTTGCCTGTTGGACCGCCTGGATTAAGGGAGTGATTTTGTCTCCTTTAACAAAGAAATGGAGCCGATGCTGCTCCTTGATTTTTGCGTGGCCGCAGGGAGAAACGGGCGAACATTCGACGCCTTCTCGTTCAACGATCAGGCGAAAGTTTTCTGCTGCGTGCCGGACCTTATCTAGTTCAATGCCAGAAAAGCGCACTTTGATCAGCTGCTGGCAGGGAGGGAAGGCAAATAATTTGCGCACTTCGAGCTCTTCGTTTAAAAACGCTTCGATATTTTGTGCTTTCGCATGCTGGATGACGTTATTTTCAGTAAGGCAGGTTTGGATTAAAACCTCGCCTTTTAGTTCGCCTCGTCCGGCTCTTCCTGCAACCTGCGTCAGCAGTTGAAAGGTCGTTTCGCTCGCGCGGAAATCGGGGATTTGCAAACCACTGTCGCAGTTTAAGATACCGACCAAAGTGACTTCAGGGAAATGGAGTCCTTTTGCAACCATTTGAGTGCCAATGAGAACATCCGCTTTTCCTGTTCTGAATGCCTTATAAAGCTTTTGATGGCTCCCTTTATGCTTGGTGGTGTCCGCATCGAGGCGCAAAGTGCGGATCTCGGGGAAAATAGCGTGGAGGGCAGCTTCTACCTGTTCTGTGCCTGCGCCCCGGAACTTGAGAGGTTCTCCCTCCTTGCATGAGGGACAGTGCTGAGGGGGCGCCATCGCGAAGCCGCAGATGTGGCAGGCGATTCGGCTTTCCGACTTGTGGTAGCTTAAGGAGATGTCGCAGCAGGGGCACTTCACGCGCTCTTTGCATTTTAAACAGAGAAGAGAAGTGTGGTAGCCGCGTCTGTTTAAAAACAGGATGCTCTGCTCTCCGCGTTCCAATCTCTTCTGAATTTGCGCCAGTAGCTCCTCAGAGAAGAGGGTCAGCCCCTTTTTCTTATCATATTCTCTAGTCATGTCGACGATTTTGATGCTTGCAAGCTCAGCGTTCTGAGGTCGATGCGTGAGTTTGGTGAGCTTGTATTTGCCAGACAGGCAGTTGGAGAAGCTCTCCAGACTAGGAGTAGCGCTGCCTAGCAGCACGAGCGCATCGGAAAAGCGGCCGCGCATGACGGCTAAGTCTCTGGCATGGTAAGCGGGCATGCTGTCGGTCTGTTTATAGGATGATTCGTGCTCTTCATCCACGATGACAAGTCCAAGGTTTGGTACAGGGCTGAAAACAGCAGATCTCGCCCCTATCACAATAGGCGCTTGGCCGCTGCGGATTCGCTCCCATTCATCTAAACGCTCGCCATCGCTCAAGCGATGGTGAAGAAGGGCAATCTTGCCTTCAAATCGGCTTTTAAAACGCTCGATGGTTTGGGTGGTCAGCGAAATCTCCGGAACCATCATGATGACATTTTTGTTTAGGGAAAGCGCTTTTTCGATCGCCTTTAAGTACACTTCTGTTTTCCCGCTTCCCGTGATGCCGTGGATCAGTCTTACAGTAAACTTATCTGAAGCAATTTCTTCTTCAATATGTTCTAGGGCAATTTTTTGCTCTTCGGTCAGAGTTTTTGGCTTCGTGCGGATAAATTCTGCATCTTCAATTGGCGATCGTTCAAGCTTCATTTTTTCTACGAAAAGGAACCCTTTTTTTTCTAAAGCTTTGACCGCTTCGCGCGAACTTTTTGACAGCTCGAGCAACTCCGTTAAAAAGTGTCCTTTTTCCGCTTTTAGCATCACATCGATCACTTCTGCTTGAAGGGGCGCCTTGCTGCGCAATTGTGGAAGTGCTTCAATCAATTCATCTCGCGTTTTGGCACGCCTGACAAAGTATTGCTCTTTGGGTTTGGCTTTACCTCTAACGCTGGAAGGGATACAGCAGCGCAACACATCGCTCAAAGGTGTCACATAATAGCCACTCATCCAGGAAGCTAGTTGCATCAGATCATGCGGTAATAGAGGTTGTTCCTGGAGGAGTGCATGGAGCGGTTTTAATGGGTAAGCAGAATTTCCCTCTCGGATTGAAACAACAAACCCCTTTCTCCGGCTGTTTTTGACGGGGACCTCTACATAGGAACCGGGGCGCACCGTTTCTGCCAATAACTCAGGCACTTCATAATCGAGAAGCTTGTCCAATTTTGCATCGAGAGCGACTTCAGCAATTTTCATTTGAGCGTAGACATCAGTTGCTCCCAGAAAGAGCGTTTGGATTCAGGAGATTGCAGCTCTTCTTCAGTTGGAACGATCAAGACAGGCAGCCTTCCAAGGTGCAGCCTGCGGTTTTGATCTCTTTTGGCATAGACATGGAGAGACGCAGTGGATACGAGAAGGTCTTTTCGGATCAGCACCAGTTTAGCAGTCGAGTGGAACTGCTGTTCGCCACATTCAGTTACCTTTAGAAGCGCCGCCTTCACGCCCTGCTTTGTCAAACTTGCAGCCAGTTTTTGGTACAGATCGACCTCTGTTGCATCGTGGATCATGTAGAGGTCTATCCAATCTTCCGGCAAAGCTTGAATCTTCAAGTGCGGAACCGTCTTTGCAAGAAGAGCCAAGGTGTCATCTACAGGCGGAGGCTCATGTGAAGAGGGCTTAACAATCTTAGGCTCAAAGGCTTTCGGCTTTGGTGCAGGCGGAACCTCTTCCGTCGGAGGCTGTGGAGGCTTGATAGGCTTCGGAGCGGGAAGGGGAGCTGAAGGACGAATAAGCGGTGCTGGCGGCGGGGGAGTAGCTACCGGGCGGACGTCCGGCAATTTTTGCGGTTTAAAGGAGGCAGCTTCAACCAGCTGACCTTCTGCAAAATGCAGCTCCAATGCCATTTTGGTCATCTGAATAAGTTCGACATACTCTTCTTTCACAAATCAGATCATAGCATAAAAGAAGGCGCCGGGAGAAGCGATTCTTCCGGCGCTGAAATATTACCAGTTGGACGTTGGCTTTTTAGGAAGAGGATTTTGCTGATTGTAGGAAGTGGAAGCGTTGACGTCTTGCTGTTTTTTTTGCTGAGTTTTTTGTGTCGATTGGAATGGGTTTTTTTGTTGAGAGCTCTTATATTTTTCCATATAACACTCCTTTTGTTTAAGCTTTAACACCCGAAAAAGGCATTATAAGCGCTTAAATTTCCTTTTCTGCTTTTTTCCTATTTCTGTCAAAATTATTGATTTTATAAGTGCAAGCTACTGCAATTTAACCAACTGAAATTATCAACTCTATCCATTTTGATTCCCTACTGGATTTTTTTGATGAGGTGGACTGGAGCGGCATAACATATTAATAAATAATAGTTGAAATTTAATAAAATATTTGTTAGAATCATCCTTTTAATACTAAAAGGATCTTGTAATGAATAGTATAAGTTTAACGAAAATGGATTATCCAAATTGTGCAATATGTAGGGATGATATTATGCCCGTGGAATCGATCATCAGCCATATTCCCAAGAACGTTAAAAAGATTGAACATGTGTTTCATAAGAATTGTATAGAACCATGGCTGAAGAATCACAAAACTTGTGCTCTTTGCATGGAAACTGCTAATTTTTATCTCAATGGAAGATCTGTTGTCATTAGGCAGGGGGATAATAATTTTCTCAATTATGTTATATTTATGCTAATTCCTCAAGCCGTTTTTCAGGTGATTATTTATGAAGATAAAACTGAATGGTATTTAGGTTTTACATTTGCAGTTTTGAATTTGTGTGTCGCGGGTAGACTATTTTGGATGCAAGATCAATTTCGCTACGAATGAACAACGACATTTAATGTATTATAGAAAGTCTTAGAATAGAAGGATTTGAGTGTCTTTGGGTTCCACTTTTTTGCGCGTTTTCTTAGGAGGGACGGCGAAGGGCGCTTTGGCTTCTGCGCTTTCTTCGAGATGGGAGAGAATTTCTTCAGCTCTTAGGAGGACGGGGCAGGGCAAGCCTGCGAGACGTCCGACGTGGATGCCGTAGCTTTTATCTGCCTGACCGCGGATGATTTTGCGCAAGAAGACGACGTGGTCGCCGCTTTCATGGACGGAGACGCTATAGTTTTTTACGCCGGGGATTTTTTCTTCCAGTTTGGTCAATTCGAAATAGTGGGTGGCAAATAGGGTTTTTGCCTGTTTATGCGCTGTCGTGAGGAGGTAC
>JBKEAL010000204.1:0-1117 GCA_047972195.1 Parachlamydiaceae bacterium | reverse complement strand
TACAACTAATCGGTTTGTCTTTTGTGGCTAAATTACGCTCCTAACCCTCGTTAGCCAGGCCCATCTTCGGATGGGCATTTTTTGTTGTAAGTGATGGGTGATTCGCGGCTTTGTATCTGGTAACAAAGAAGTGAGAAGCAGCTCCTTTCTTTGCGGCGCTTTTTTCCTTACCGTATCGCGAGATAGGAAAAGGAAGCATGGCATGAGTAGTCAGGACGCATTACCGATCGCGTTAATTGAAGATGATGACATTGTCCGTCAGGCCACCAGTCAGTGGCTGCAACTGGCGGGCTTTGATGTATGTGTGTTCGCCGACGGGCGAGCCGCGCTGGAAGGATTAAAGGCGCAGCGCTTTGCGACCATCATCAGTGATGTTCGCCTGCCGGATTACGATGGCGTTGAGATGCTGTCTGAGCTGAAGCGCTTGCAGCCGCATACGCCAGTGATCTTGATCACGGGTCATGGCGATGTGGACATGGCGGTTAAAGCGCTGCAAAAAGGCGCGTACGACTTTATTGAAAAGCCGTTTAATCCGGAGCGCCTGTCGAGCACCGTCGCAGAGGCGGTGAGTAAGTTTCACAGTGAAGCGCAGTCGCAAGACAGAAGCCATTATCTCTCCACGCTGCAAGGGCTGGAGCAAGTCCTGATCGGGCGCAGCAAAGTGATGACGGCACTGCGTGAGCAAATCGCCAAAGTGGCGGCGATTGACACCAACGTCATCATCTACGGCGAAACCGGTTGTGGTAAAGAGCTGGTGGCGACTTGTCTGCATCAGGAAAGTCCGCGCCGACATTTCAATTTTGTGCCAATTAACTGCGGCGCCATTCCGGAAAGCCTGTTTGAAAGCGAGCTGTTTGGCCACGAAGCGGGCGCGTTTACCGGCGCGGTGAAAAAGCGTATCGGCAAGTTGGAGTTTGCCGACAAAGGAACGCTGTTTCTCGATGAAATCGAGAGTATGCCGCTGTCGATGCAGGTCAAAGTACTGCGGGCGCTGCAAGAGCATGTGGTGGAACGCGTTGGTGGCAACCAGAAAGTGGCGATCGATTTGCGTGTAATTGCGGCTGCCAAAGAAGATCTGTTGGAGCATCCGGAGTTTCGTCAGGACTTGTTCTATCGT
>JBKEAL010000192.1:0-1064 GCA_047972195.1 Parachlamydiaceae bacterium | reverse complement strand
CCGCCAGTTGAAATAACACCAGCGTGCACTGGGGTTCATCAACGTTTTCACACTCCGGTTTTTCACCATGGTTCAGCGCAAGAATCTGCTCCAGCTGTTGGCTCATATTGACTCCTTTTACTCGGCAATGCAGAAAGTGTTACGGCCATTTTGTTTCGCGGCATACAGCGCCTGATCGGCGCGTTCGCGTAGCGTTTCAATCCGATCGCCAAACTGCCACTGGGCAATACCCGCGCTGAAGGTACTGTGAAAACTAGCGTCGTTAACGGAAAACGTGACCTGCTCGTAATCCCTGCGCAATCGTTCGACCACGCGCGCGGCCTTGTCACTGCTGGTGTTGGGCATAATGATGACAAACTCTTCACCACCGTAACGGCCAACGATATCGGTGCTGCGTAAGCGATGGGAGAACAACTGAGAAATACCGACAATTACCTGGTCACCGACCGCATGACCGTAGGTCTCGTTAACGCTTTTGAAGCGATCCAGGTCCACCATCACCATACAAAACGGGTTGCCACTGTAGTTCGACTCGGCAATCGCGCTTTTGAGAAAATGGGTGGTCGTTGAGTGGTTAAATAACCCGCTCAGACTGTCCTGCGACATGCGTGCACGCAGGACGCGCAGTCTCTCCGCGCGGATCGATACGGCGCGGATCAGCTCCTCTGGGTCGCTCTGTTTGAGGATAAAATCCTCCGCGCCGATGCTCATTGCTCCCAACTGCGCATGCTTGTTGGTCTCGCTGGAGAGATAGGCGATAGGCAGGCCAATATGCTGCGGTATTTGGCGAATCAGTTTTGTCAGTTCCTCACCGGTGAATTCCGGCATGTGGTAATCCATCAACACCAAATCGATCGGCTGCGCATTCAGTACATGCAGTAGATAGTGAGGTATTTCCAGCACATGCACTTCCATGCCCGCCAAGCGCAGCATCTCCGCGTTGTATTCCGCCACCGCGGGTTCGTCATCGATCAACAATACCTGGTAAGGCTTTTTCAGCGACGGTTGAGTCAGGCGATGAAGTTCCTGGACTAAATCGGTGATAGAGGCAGGTTTTACGTAGT
>JBKEAL010000175.1:0-1831 GCA_047972195.1 Parachlamydiaceae bacterium | reverse complement strand
GGTAGAAAATACACCCTACCCTTTTCTTTTCGCATTGGCAGGAGAGGTTGTAGTATTTCCTCAGCTGATAAGCAAAATAGACAATATCCTCGATAAATTCGGGCGAATAAAAGACAATGCTTCCCCCGAACTTGGACGGATACGAAAAGAAATAGCTCGTATATCGGGCGGCATATCCAAGAGCCTGAATTCGATACTGAGAGCTGCGCAAAGCGAAGGTCTTGTAGAAAAAGATGTGGCTCCCACCATGAGAGACGGACGTCTGGTAATACCCGTTGCTCCTGCCTTCAAGAGAAAAATAAAAGGCATAGTGCATGACGAATCGGCCACAGGAAAGACCGTATTTATAGAGCCTGCCGAAGTTGTTGAAGCCAACAATCAGATACGTGAACTGGAGGGTGATGAACGACGTGAGATAGTCAAAATACTAATCGCATTTACCGACATACTACGTCCGTTGGTACCCGACATCTTGCAGTCTTACGAGTTTTTGGCTATGATAGATTTCATAAGGGCAAAAGCAATATTCGCTATAGACCTCAACGCCATCAAGCCAACACTAGAAGATAAACAGATAATAAGATGGTACAGAGCCAAGCATCCGCTACTCTTCATTTCGCATCGTAAACAGAATAAGGAGATAGTACCTCTCGACATAGAGCTGGAAGAAGAAAATCGCCTGTTGATTATCTCGGGGCCAAATGCCGGAGGTAAGTCTGTTTGCCTGAAAACCGTAGGCCTATTGCAGTTCATGGTTCAGTGCGGATTGCCAATCCCTCTTGCCGAGAACTCGATAGTAGGAATATTTGACAATATTTTTATAGATATCGGTGATGAGCAATCGATAGAAAACGATCTGAGTACGTATAGTTCTCACCTTACCAATATGAAGTATTTCGTCAGAAATTGTGATCATAAGACAATCCTTCTTATCGACGAATTCGGAGGGGGAACAGAACCTCAGATTGGTGGTGCAATAGCAGAATCTCTATTAAAACGATTCAATCAGAAAGGGGCGTTCGGAGTGATAACGACTCACTACCAAAACCTGAAACATTTTGCCAACGAAAACAAGGGCGTTATAAATGGTGCCATGTTATACGACCGGCATCTGATGCAGCCATTGTTTACTCTAGCTATAGGAAATCCCGGAAGCTCGTTTGCCATAGAAATAGCCCGGAAGATAGGATTGCCGGAAGATGTGATTGCCGACGCATCAGAAATTGTTGGTAGCGACTATATAAACATGGATAAATACTTACAGGACATAGTGCGCGACAAACGTTACTGGGAAACAAAACGGCAAAACATCAGACAAAAAGAGAGAAAAATGGAGGAGTTGACATCCTCCTACGAATCAGATCTTCTTGCTATAGACAAACAGCGCAAAGAGATAGTTAGGCAGGCAAAAGCAGAGGCTGAACGAATAGTGACAGAAGCCAATGCTAAAATAGAAAACACGATACGTACTATACGTGAATCGCAAGCAGAAAAAGAAAAGACCAAGCAGGTTAGGCAACAACTAAACGAATTCAGGTCTTCGCTAGACAAAGAAGAAGTAACGGATGATAAAATAGCCCGTAAAATAGAAAAACTAAAAGAGAAAGAAAAGAACAAGAAGAAAAAAGAAAAACGGGAAGAAGTACATAAACAGCCGACAATAGCCATAGGTGATAATGTTCGCATAAAGGGACAAACAAGTATAGGTCAGGTGATTGATATACAAAAGGAGACTGCCTCGATAGCTTTCGGTATGATAAAATCAACAGCCAAGCTGGATTCGCTGGAATATGTGAGTAAGAATCAGGCAAAACAAAGCTTTAAGAGTAAA
>JBKEAL010000100.1:0-3389 GCA_047972195.1 Parachlamydiaceae bacterium | reverse complement strand
CTTGAGAACATGATCATTGGAGATATTGTAGATACAGCTCAAGAAGGCGATCTGATTGTGAACGCTTGGGACCCTCACAGCGCTCCCGGAAATGGCAATGATGGGGATAGATCCTTTGACGGAGCCATGGGAAGAGGATCAGGAATTCTTGCAACTCAGACAAGCTGGCTCAATCCAACCTTAAAGAGCAAAGAGGCCTTAAGGGGAATTTAAGATCGCTTGGATCGATTTAAACTTTAGCTGAATTTCCTGCAGTTCTTTAGTTAGGTCGCTTCCCTGAACAATTCCGCAGCCGGCAAATATGGTGGATTGATTTTCATAGAGTTGGACATTGCGGATGGCTACGTAAAGTTTAGCATTAGAATGATCAATAATACCGCAGGGAGCACCGTAGCGTAAGCGAGGCACGCTCTTTGCGTAATCTTCCAACCATTTTCTTCCGGAATCTTTGGGATGGGCGCCTAGTGCAGGCGTTGGGTGGAGTGCTTGCACTAGGGTTTCAATACTGTATTCGTTTGATAAGTGGGCTGAAAGGGGCGTAACGAGATGCGAAAGCGGTCCGTAGTCTTTGATTGTTGTAGCACCTGCTGTAAGTTGAGCTAAAGGCTTTAATGATTCACGGATACCTTCGATCACTAACTGATGTTCGAAAAGAAGTTTAGGATCTCCGAGTAGCTGCGCTTTCTGTGCAACTGGAAGGGTTCCTGCTACGGCTTCGCTTTGCAATTGCTCTTGATTTTTGATGAAAAGCTTTTCAGGAGTTGCACCGATCATGCCTTCTTTACCATCCCAGAAGCCGTACAAGGTTGTATGTGGATGGTTGAGATGATAGCGAAGGGCAGATTTCAATAGAGAGAAAGGCTCTTGAGGCTGCGAGGAATGAAACCCGATATAAGGGACAACCTTTTTAAGATGATTTAATGAAGCGAATGCTTCTTTAAATGCAGGCCGACCATTTTCTTCCCAAGAGTGTTTGACGGGTTCTCCATCTGGGAGAAGTTCAAGCAATTTTAACTTAGGCACGATGGCGATCTGCTCAAAATGAAGATAGGGTGCGGGGTGTTTAAGGAAGAAATCGGGCAAGTAAAAACAGAGGTCTGATGGCTTTGCCCTCCATGTGGATGCACCGAGCCCTACGTAGCAATGATCGGCATCTTTGGTGAGGACTGCCCAGGAATTTGGATTGAGTTTCACTTTACGTCGCTCCATAGATCAAACAGGACTGTCGGCATGGGTGTGAAGCGGTCATAAGAGATTTTTGCCTGTTTACAGGAGCGTAGGGCGTGGTCTAGGGAAGGGAGAAAGCCTCGACGGAACTGTTCAGTGAGAGCAGGTGCATGGCTTTTATGATAGAGCAGGTTTTGGTTGCCATGGACTTTTAGCAAATGCAGATCGCGCACCCAACTCACCCACTCTAAAAGATAGGCATTGAAGAATTTAGATATGGTCGATGCCGTTCGTGCTTCCTGCTCTTTTTCCAGCTGCTCTTTTTGTTGGGCAGTTAAGTCCTTGTCTTCGCCTTTAACCTTGGGGGTCTCTGCCATTTTGTCGAACCATTCAGTCATCAACTCCCCATGTTTCATGCGATCCAAAAGCGTCATTTGATCGCAACGGGCAAAGAATTGATGCACATCATTCGGCAGTGTCGATGTCTCTTCCTGTAGATCGATCTTTAGTTTTTGGCAGCGGGAAAGGATGGTGGGTAGGATTCTGGAAGGATTCGTTGTGCAGAGGAGAATGTAACTGGTTGGCAAAGGCTCTTCAAATGCCTTTAACAATGCATTAGCACTGACAGGCGGCATGCGGTCTGCTTCCAGGATCACGAACAGTTTGCGGCTGTTTCGAAAGGGCGGCTTGTACACTTCGTCTCTAAACTGGCGCATCGATTCCACGCTATGGAGGAGCGATTTTCCTTCAGGAGCGAGTAGAGTAAAATCGGGATCGGGAAATTCTTGAATATTCAGGAAGGCTTTAGCATAATCGAGCGCTTCGCTCTTCAAAGACTCATTGGAATTGGCAATTAGCAGAAGAGATTGAGGGCAGGAAGCGGAACGACAGAGTTGCTCAAGCTTGGAGTGCATCGATGGACTCCAGATGCTTTAATGCTTGCTCAAACACTTCGTCAGCCGATTTGGAAGCATCCAATCGCTTAATGCGTTGCGGATGCCTTTTCGCTAGCTCTAAAAACCCATTACGTACTTTTTGATGGAATTCGATTGCTTCTGATTCCATTCTGTCTTGAGTTCTTTCAGCCTTCTTCATTCTTCCAAACCCCTCTTCGGGGTTTAAATCGAGATAAAAGGTAAGATTGGGTTGAAGATTGCCTGTTGCACTGGCGCAGAGTTCTTCTGTGTCTTCAAGGCCTAAGGCTCGTGCAATGCCTTGATAAGCAACGGTTGAGTCGTTGAACCTATCGAATAAGACCACTTTATTTTGCTGAAGCGCCGGGCGGATCAATTGTTCAACATGGCTTGCGCGTGCGGCTAAAAAGATGAGAAGTTCCGCTTTAGAAGGCAAAGCTAAATCTTTCCCACCATTCAAAACGATCTCTCGCAATTTTTCTCCAAGCGGGGTGCCGCCCGGTTCCCTTGTGGAAACCACCTCGGCACCCTTCTCTTCAAAATAGCGCTTGATCCGTGCAATCAGCGTCGTTTTGCCTGCACCCTCTCCTCCTTCAAACGTAAGGAACAAAGGGGCTTTAAGCTTCTGGGGCATCCACTTCTTCTTCTATCGTTTCGCCGTTTTCAGAGCCTTCTACTTTCTGGATCGCAAGCAGGTAGTCTTTATCCTTCAGGTTCAGGAGCTTGACACCTTGTGTGGAGCGGCCCATGACGCGGACGTCGCGCATAGAAATACGAACAGTCTGTCCAAGCGAGCTCATCATCACAATGCCGTCGTTATCGGTGACGCACAGAGCGCCCACGACGTTACCATTGCGTTCTGAAGTGATGATCGATTTCACGCCGACACCGCCTCTTGATGCGTGACGGAAGTCTTCGACTAAGGAGCGCTTACCAAATCCGTTTTCGCAGACAACGAGCACAGACTCATCGCCATTGACCACTTCGCAGCCTACGATATAATCCTCAGCACTCTTCAATCTCACGCCGCGAACGCCTCGGGCTGTTCTTCCCATAGGACGAACATCGGACTGATCAAAGCGGACTGCCATTCCAAGATAGGTAAACAGCATGATCTGTTGGCCCTCTTTGGAAAGTCGAACAGAAACGACCTCGTCCCCTTCATCCAGTTCCAAGGCACGGATACCCTTTCTTCTCGGGTTGCTAAATTCTGAAAGTGCTGTTTTCTTTACAGTGCCTTTCAAAGTCGTCATGAAAGCAAATGCTTCCTCTTCAAAACTTTCGACTTTCAGGAATGCAGCCACTTTT
>JBKEAL010000085.1:0-9118 GCA_047972195.1 Parachlamydiaceae bacterium | reverse complement strand
AGGCAATGTGGCTCGGAATTTGCAAGTTAACTAATTATGCTGATGCCTGGGATATATTTGGTCCAGAAGCACGAGAAAAGGTATGAATTGTTTGTCAAAAAAACTTATGCGTAAAAGTATGTATATGACTTTGCGTTAAATGTGGTTGTTTTCGAGGGCTTCGAGGTCTCCTTCATCGAAAGCTGCAAGCTTGGACTTGGGGTTGATTGTGAGCGGGGCGATCATTGACAGTGCCATGTGGTGAATGGCGTACCTTTCCCTATGCGCTTCTTGCTTGTCGTCGTGATGTTTTAGGCCGGTTACAACTCCTGCGGCGAGATGGAAAACGATTTTTGTTGTCTGGATGATGCTTTCCACGCTAGCTCTTAAACGAATAGACAGGTGATGTTTCAGAGCCACTTTTCTATGGTCAAAGAGCGATTGGTAGCGCTCAAGCGATTCTCTTTTATGTAGTCTAAGGGAGAATTTTTCTTGAGGAATCTCTTCTTCAGTTAACTCTTCGGACTCAATCTCATCCGGAAGCATTTCTAATGTGTACTTTGGTGTAACGAGCAGTCCAGCTGCCACTTGCAAACAAAGAAGATGGCGATCCAGTCTTTCTGAATGCTCAAACACCCTCTCCTCTCGGTTCTTGAGTTTGGTATCGATCATCATGCTAAGTTTGTGGAATGCCACTTTAGTAGCCCGAATGACTAATTCCACGGTCGCTTTTGCTCGGATTGAAACTCGAGCTTTAAATGGCACTGGATTTTGTTCAAACTGTGTCTTGTAATAGGCAATCGACGCATCTGTATTGATTCTAAATTTCATTATCACCTCTTGAAAACAATATGACAGACGACTGTTAAGATTGAGTTAAGAGAAGTTTGACATAAAGAGTGAAATCGGTTTGACTCTTCTCCATGACTCTCTCTGACACAACTGCTCTGATCCAGCGGTCAGCCTTAAAGTTCTTCTCCGGGACGATGTTGAGCCGCATGACAGGCTATCTCCGCGATGTGGCGCTGGCGTATTCTTTTGGAACCGACCCTTTGCTAGCTTCGTTTCTAGTGGCCTTTCGATTTGCCCACCTTGCGCGCCGACTTTTCGGAGAAGGAAGTTTGCAAAATGTGTTCATCCCGCATTTTGAAGAGCTGCGTAAGAAAGATCCGGCCCAAGCTCAAAGTTTTTTTCGCGACACTTCCTTCTCTCTGGCTCTCTTCATCGCACTTTTATCTCTTGGAATAGCTCTCGCCCTGTCGCCCTTCCTCAGCAATGAGATCGTGCTATTAACCTGCCTTATGCTACCTAGCTTGCTGTTTATTTGCTTATTCGGTTTGAATGCAGCGCTTCTTGAGTGCGAAAAAAGTTACTTTTTACCAAGCATCGCTCCCGTTGCTTTCAACCTCGTGTGGATTGTAGCTGCCCTTTCTTTGGGAGCCTATCCTGTTGCAGAGGCAGTGAAGGGACTATCGCTAGCTGTCATCGCAGCCTGTTTTTTCCAATGGGCTGTCACTGTTCCCTCTTTGATCAAAAACACGTCCTGGACATTCTGGAAGCAAGCACGCGCCTTCTCACCGGACGTGCGTACGTTGGTTAAGCCGCTTCTTCTAGCCAACATCGGCGTGGCCGCCTCGCAAATTAACAATGCCGTCGACCCTTTATTTGCGTTGTATGCAAACAGCGAAGGCCCCGCCTGGCTTTGGTACGCCATCCGCCTCCAGCAGCTCCCCTTAGCCCTCTTTGGCGTGGCTATGACCGGTGCTCTATTGCCTCCGCTATCAAGAGCCATTAAAGCGGGCTTGTTACAGCAAGGAGCGGAATTTTTTCACTTTGCCTTAAAACGCCTCTCATTGCTAACCATACCGATTTCGTTTTTGATCATTCCTACAGCGCTGAATGCCATTGCCTTGCTTTTTGGGCATGGTTCGTTCCAGTATTCATCCATTGAAAACAGCGCCTTTTGCCTACTTTTTTACGGAATGGGCATTTTCCCTATGGCACACATATTAATTTCAGCTCCAGCGCTTTACGCATTTAAAGACTACCGCTCTCCAACCCTTTTTTCCATTCTCTGCATGGGGGCAAATGTTCTACTCAATGCGCTTTTTATCTTTGTGCTTGGGTTTGGAGCCGCCTCTGTCGCAGCTGCCACTTCGATTGCCGCTTTCCTTAACGCAGCCTTGCTGCATCGCCTTGTAGAGCAGAAAATGGGAGCTCAACCAACCATCCGGAAGGAGATCGTGCAAATGTGCCTGGCCAGCAGCTTGGGACTAGTGGCTGTGTTCTATGCCGATTACATGGTGTGGGGTTCAGTGCCTGCATGGGATCTTCTTCTTGGAAATAAGCCATGGATTCCGGAAGACACGATCAATCAAATGGGGGCTTTACTACGCGAAACGGGGATTTTTGCAGGAGTTACAGGAGGAATCCTTGCTTGGCAAGGATTCCTTAAGAAGACTTAGTTGTTGTGTGACAAGAAGTCGCAGATCTCAGCCAAATTGAGTTCTAGAGGCCAAGGCATCTGCTCAGGAAGCGGAGCCGCCATCAAAGTTCCTGCGAACTGATCGCGCTCAAGTGAGAGGTACTCAGGCACTTCTCTGCTGCTATTGTCTAAAGCTTCAACGATTGCTTTCATTGTACGGGATTTTTCGCGTACAGAAACGACCATGCCAGGGCGAACCTGGAATGAGCGGATGTCCACTTTCTTCCCATTCACCAAAATGTGGCCGTGTGCTACGAGCTGTTGGGCACCAAAAATCGTCGTCGCAAATTTCAAGCGGTAAACGATGTTATCCAAACGGCACTCGAGCATTTCTGCAAACGCTTGTGCTGTATTGGCTGCTTTCGCAGATGCTTTTTTGTAGCAGTTGATTAATTGCTTTTCGCTGATCATGCCATAAATGGCTTTCAGCTTCTGTTTTTCTTCCATCTGGACGCCGAAGTCAGATTTCTTTCTTCTTCTAGCGCCATGCACACCTGGTGGGTTCGGTTTGTGCAGTAAAGGATTACGCGCTCTTCCAAAAATATTCACACCAAAACGACGCGCAATGCGGTTTCGGTTGCCTGTATAACGGCTCATGCTCTCTCTCCTAATATACTAGTTTGTTCTCTCAGCCGCGAAGTTGCTGCGGTTTTTCGCGAGAGCGCGAAGATCCCTTATCAGCTGACGAGGAGATTATCTCATAATTCTCGCTTTTTCAGCAAGAGGCAGTTCAAATACCTCTGATTGCCAAAGTCGGGCTTGTTAAAGTCAAATTAATTTGTTAATCTCCAGAGAATGACCAGCTCCAAAATCAAGCACTTAAAAAAAATTGTCGAAGGGATGGCGGCTGAACCTTCTACCGAAGGCCAGATCGACCTTTTGACTAAGGGATTTGAGCTCTTTTCCGAAGAGACGGAAAGGCTGGACAACGCCTATGGCGAGCTAAGCCAGCAATTCCGCCAGGTCAATCAAAAACTCGAAGACACCAATGCCCGGCTGGCCAATAAGGTGCAAGAACTGCACGTCTTAACCTCCTATCTCGACAACATCTTAAGCCACATGGCGCAAGGGCTTCTCTTTATTGACCTTGAGGGTAACGTCACCACTTACAACCAGTCGGCTGAAGAAATTTTAGGTAAACCGCGCAGTCAGGTTCTGTTCCAAAATTTCCTCGAGCAATTCCCCGACAAACTGCTCGGTTATTCTTTAAAAGACGCCCTAAAGAAAAAATCGGCACCAAAAACTTCCTATGCCACGCTGGACTTTCCGGATGGTACACGAAAAGTGCTCGAAATCGAAAACACCTTTCTTTTGGAAAAACCGACAATTTCTCAAGCCCTCGACTTTACTCAAGGGATCATTGTATTAATCCGCGATATCACTCAGCTAAGACAATTGCAAATCCAGGCAAGCCGTCATGACCGTTTGACCGCTTTGGGCGAAATGGCTGCGCAAGTCGCCCATGAGATCCGCAATCCCCTGGGAGGAATCAAGGGATTTGCCTCGCTATTGGAGCGCGACCTGTCCAACGATCCTGACAAGGTGCGTCTAGCCAAGTACATCGTAGAGGGCGCCGACACTCTCGATCGGTTAGTAGCACAGGTATTAAATTACTCCCGCCCTTTCAACTTAAACTTCAAAGAAGAAGACCTGGGAAAACTCTTGAAAGAGTGGAAAGAATCGATGACCTCCGCAAACCACAAGCTTACCCTCAATATCCCCTCCAAAGAAACGATTCAGCTTTTGCTAGATAAGGGTTTGCTGAAACTAGCCATGACCAACCTGGCTAACAATGCGTTTCAAGCGATGGACAAAGGCGGAACGCTGACCGTAGACCTTATACAGGAAGATCCGCATGCTGTGATCCACATCAAAGACACAGGCCACGGCATCCCTCAAGAACACTTGAAAAAGTTATTTTCCCCATTTTTTACGACCAAAGCAGATGGCAACGGCTTGGGCCTTGCTGAAGTGCATAAAGTTGTCCAGGCCCACGGCGGTGAAATTACCGTCGAATCGGAAGTGGGTAAATGGACTCTTTTTACCATCAAATTACCCCTAAAAGGATTGACGACATGACGATTCAGAAGATTTTAATTGTAGACGACGAAAAGCTGGTGAGGGACTTTTTAGTCGAGACGTTGAAGCGAAAGAATTTTGAAGTCGATTCCGTAGATTCCGGACAAAAAGCGTTTGGCGCCATGCGCGATAAGCAGTACGACTTGATCATCACCGACCTAAAAATGCCCGACTACTCCGGCATCGACGTATTAAGGAAAGCTAAAGAACTCTGCCCAGGATCTTTAGTCGTCATCGTCACTGCCTATGGAAGCGTAGAAAATGCCGTCGACGCCATGAAGCTTGGGGCCTTTAACTACCTGATCAAACCGTTCTCTCCAGACACAATTGAAGCGATCCTAGAAAAGGCCAACGAACATCTCTCCCTGGTCGCTGAGAATAGCTACTTGAGACAGCAGTTAAATCCACAAGCTCAAGAATCGAAGTTCCCTATTGTGGCCGAAAGCCCAGCCATGAAGAAGATCATTACTCAGGCGGAAAGGATCGCTTCCAGCAATGCCAACGTGCTGATCACAGGCGAATCGGGAACAGGCAAGGAAGTGATCGCTTCTTTCATCCACTTCCATTCGCAAAGAGCAAAAAACCCCTTCATCAAGGTGAACTGCGCAGCTGTGCCGGAAACTTTGATCGAATCGGAATTCTTCGGACATGAAAAAGGCTCTTTTACAGGCGCCCTATCCACACACAGAGGCCGGTTTGAGCTCGCTAACGGAGGCTCTCTCCTCTTGGATGAAATCACGGAAATCCCGTTAGGACTGCAGGCAAAGCTGTTGAGAGTAATTCAGGAACAGGAATTTGAGCGAATCGGAGGCACCCGCTCGATCAAGATCGACGTGCGCATCATCTCCACCTCAAACCGCAACATGCAGGAAGCTTTAGCCCAGAAAGTGATCCGCGAAGACCTCTACTTCCGCTTAAACGTGATGCCGATCCACTTACCAGCCTTGCGTGAAAGAAAAGAGGACATCCTGCCATTAGCAGAATTCTTCCTGAAAAAGTTTTCCGAAGACAACCACAAAGAACCCGCACGTTTATCCAAAGAGTCCCAAAAAATGCTTCTCGAATACAACTGGCCAGGCAACGTCCGGGAGATCGGCAACATCATCGAAAGAGCCGTCGTGCTCAACACCTCGGGAGAGATCACTCCCGATGAGATTTACCTCGTGAACTCTTTTGCACCCAAAGAGGAAGCTTCCGGCTTCGACAAAATTGAACTGTGCACGCTGCAAGAACTGGAGAAGAAACAGATCCTCGAAACCTTGGAAAAACTCAAGCACAACCGCACCAAAACAGCCCAAGCTCTAGGGATCAGCATTCGCACCCTCCGCAACAAGATCCTGGAGTACAACCTAAAGACTTAAGGAGTTAATTCCAACAAAAACTCCTCCACGGGGATACAAGAGATTCTGCCTTCTTTGATATGTCTTTTTCCTCGATATAGGAAATAGAGCTGGGCTTCAGGGTAATCCTCTCCAAACGAATTCAAGGCAGTAAGGTCTTTAGGAGATATTGTAGCGCTATTTTTTACCTCAATTCCCCAAAATTCCTTTGCCCCATACAAGACAAAGTCCACTTCAGATCCACTTCGAGTACGCCAGTAACTGAGTTCATAATGGTCGCTTTGAAAATCGATCCACGCTTTTAAATGCTGCTGTACAAGACCTTCCAAGGCAGCTCCTGTGATCTCCTCAGGTCTATCTAAGGGCCCTCTAGGCCTTAATGACTGGTACACACCGGCATCAAAAAGATAAAATTTGGGGTGGGCAGCCAATTCACGTTTTGCTTTTCTTGAAAAAACATTTACAGTAGTTCCGAGAAGCATATCTTCTGTAATTTGAAGATAATTGGAAACCGTCGATCTCTGCACTCCACATTCTCGTGCAATGTTATTCAGGTTTAAAGTCCCGCCATGTGAAAAGCTAATCACCTCTAAAAACCGAGCAAAATCTCCAATATTACGAACGAATCCTTCCGCTTGAATCTCTTCCCTTAAATAGAGTGCAGCATAAGCATCGAGGACGGACTGAGGGTCTGCGTTATCCCAAACAATAGGGAGCATCCCAATTTTTAATGCCCTTTCTAATGAAAAGGCCTCCTTAAGCTCACTAGCCATAAAAGGATTCATGAATTTTAAGAGAGCTCGCCCCGCAAGCAGATCAACCCCGCTTCTCTTGAGCTTTCTGGCTGATGAACCTGTTAATACAAACTGATACCCTTTCTTCTGTTCAATCAAATAATGGACAACGCTAAGAAGCTCAGGAATTTTTTGGATCTCATCAATAATGATGATTTTGCAAGGTGATCCTTCAACAACTGTAATCAAGCGCTCCGGTCTCGAGCTATAAAAACTCATTTCTTGAGGCAGCAGCAAATCGATCCACAATGCCTCTTGAAAATGGTTCCTTATCCACGTAGATTTGCCTGTACCCCGCGGCCCTAACAAGAAGAAACTTTGGTGCGGCTCCTTAAGAAACCGTATTATATGTCGCAATTTTACAACTCATTTGTAAGTTTGAGTCTCATTTTTACATTTTCATTGTAAAATTGCAAGAGCCGAGCTCATCTAGACAAAAGGGGGCGGCGATTTCCCGATAAGCCTTCTTTAGCTCTTGGTCAGACTTATCTAAGGCATTCCATTGGTCCAATTCATTCTGAGCGTGTACACGGAAATCTGCGCTTAAATTGGCATCTATTGAGGCTTGAAGTGCTAATTTTTTTATTTTGCTTTCATGACATTTATTCAGAAGGTTATCTAATCTTTCGGCGTGAAATTGATGTAAGGGAGAATTAGGATTCCTTTCAAGCGTATCCACCATCGCTGAGATCTTAGTGCCTTTTAACATCCCAAAATAGAAAAAGAAGGTCTGCGTAGGTTCTAATTTCTGCTCAAAAAAACCTACAGCTACAGTTGCAACCTTTTTCGAACGATCAACTAAAAGATAGGGCCTTCCTTCAGTCGTAAGAAAACTAAAAATAAAAAAATTATACTTATTGATAGGGTCTATTGCAGCGATTTGATCATATCCATTTTCTCTCAAAACGGCTCGCGCGGCCCGAACGGTCAGGCGACCAAGTTTGCCAACATTTGTTTTTATCCTTCTCGTGCACATGCGGTGCTCTTGCAGACCGGTTAAGTTGCATTTTGACCAACCTATAGAAAAATCAGGAAGCGTTAAAATTGGGTTCATCTTATCTCCTAATCACGAAGATAACTACATCTTTAATTTTTCTGTAAAGAAATTGAGCGCTTCTTTGCCGCCTACGATGAGAGGCAATTGATAAGCCTCTTGAGGTGTAACCCAGACACATTCCAGATGCTCGTCTTCTGCAAGATGAATCTGCGGGAACTCTTCAAATTGTTTATAAAATACGTGGAACACGTAATCGAGATGGCGCAGGCGGCAATACAACGGTCCAAAGTCCTGGAGGTCAGGCGTGTCAATCTGCAATCCAACCTCTTCAAACACCTCGCGGACGACCGTCATATGGGGCGTTTCCCCCTTTTCCATTTTCCCGGCTGGAACACCCCAAGTTCCACCCTGAGGGCGTTCAGGATGACGTTTCAAAAGAAGAAGCTTACCCTTGCAGATGCAATAGCAGCCTGAAACGTAAATGCCAGGATGGAATCCTTCCGGTGGTTCTCTGTTTACAGAATAGTAAGTCATAGTGTTTACAAAGTTTCGGCAAATTGTATCAGAAGAAGGTTAGCTTGCGCTACTTCTTTTAGGAACTGAAGTTTTTTCTTTTGGATCTGCAGAGTTGGAGTAATAGTACAAAAATTGCTCGAAATATTTATCACCGTGGAAAGAGCAGCGCAGCTTCTTCTTTGTTGTTTGATATTGTGTTCTTAGGAAATTGTTTTCTTTGAAATTACTTTCATCGCTTAATGTTCTAAAGCCAACCCCAAAATGGTCACTTAGCCCTATGTATAGAGTTCCTTGATTGAAAAATTTAAGTGGTTGACCATGTCCAGCATTGGCAAAGGCGATCGAATTATTTCTTCCAAAACCATATAATATACCCATAAGAACCGGATGGCTATCTAGTATCATACAAGGCTCAGAATGGCATAATTCTTCTAGAAGTTCGATAGGGGTCTTGTTCGTCTTTAGATACTTTTGAAATAAATCAATATTCTCTGAAATAGCATTCAAAGAGGCTTTTTTATTGATGAGTATAATGGCATGTAAGTCATCGGAGGTCCTTAGGCAGTAGTTTGAAGAAGGGAATCTCTCAGCATATTTCATCCAACAATCCCAGCCCAAACCTATAATTGAATACCAAGAATACTTAAAATAGCCTGTTGTAGCTAAAAAAATTGGCACTCGGGTCAATTGTGGGACATGTTCAACAGAAACCGGTTTATCTCCACATAAGGAATATCCCAATGTGGAGTATTTGATCAAATCCTCGAAAAAGAGTTCCAGTCGTTCCACATCAGACTGTGGAATACCTCAGCGGTTCCCGCTGAGCATTTTTCTCGAGCAGATTAAATTTTGATTTCGTAAACTTTGGGTAAATTTTTAGCCCAGAGACCGAAACATCATGAACTCTTTCAGAAAACAGCTAAGCGCG
>JBKEAL010000075.1:0-1338 GCA_047972195.1 Parachlamydiaceae bacterium | reverse complement strand
CTCTGCCCTGTTCACCAGCACGTGCCGCTTCAATCGCGGCGTTCAATGCCAGCAAGTTGGTGCTGTCGGCAATACCGCTGATCAAATCGACCATTTCACGAATTTTGGTCACGCGTGTGTCGAGCTCCAGCATCGCCGATTCGTTGATATTGAGCGTTGAATCGAGAGACTCCAGACGTTGACGGTTCAGCTCGACAACCTTCACGCCATTGGCCGAGTGCTCCGCGGCAGACAGTGAATCCGTGTAAGAATCATTGGTTACGCCCGCAATTTCACGAATAGATGCTTCGAGCTGGTTGATGGTGGTTACCATATTCATCAGTGCCTGGTTTTGCAGGGCCAGACTCTTATTCGATTGATCGGCGGCGTCGTAACTCAGTTCAGCCGTTTGGTACAGCGTTTCGCAGTTGCGTGTAACGGTCGAAATGGAATCGTGTGTACTGTCGATCACCTGATTGAGTTGGTTTGCGATGTGATGAAACTCTTGCGGCCCCGTCATCGAAGCTTGATGTGCCAGATCGTGTTCGGTTATCAACGTCAGATGCTTGCTGATATTTCGCATACCGCTGTTGACCCATTTACGCAGTCCAAACCAGGCAAGTACAATCATCACCACCAGAGCCGCGCCACTCACCAATTGAATCCAAGTGACGCTTTGCATCGTGCTTTGCACTTCTTGTTCTTTGGATGCGATCAATGATTTGGCATCATCCGACAACGCATTCAGAATGCTGACCGTCTGTTTAGCGACGACGGCCGCTTGCTCAAATTGCTGGTTTTGTTGTTGTGACGTTTCTAACTTCGTGAGGATCTGATCCAGGATGCCGCCGGATTTGAACCCGGTTTTCACCATGTCATAAGGCGCGGTCAGGCTGGCAAAGTCAGTAACATCCGGGTGCCACTCTTTGAAATCGTCATAGGCCAGTTCAAGGCCCGCAATGCGGCTTTTCAACTCTTTGTATTGGGCGTGTGCCTTGTCTAAATCGTCCTGCATCATCAACATCAGGAAAGTACTTTCCATTGAGCTTGCCGAAGCGGTAAAACGGTTAGCCGCATCCATCGATTCCGGGTTGTCGACAGAAAGAAATGAGGCAATACGGCTCATTTCTGGCCCTATCGAACTCAAACCATAACGAAAGCCTGTTGCCTGCTGGGCAATTTCTTGTTGTTGAGCAAGCTGTTGCTGCTGAGCGTTGAGAATAGCATTCGATAAGTTGTTCAGTTGCGCAATGCTGTCAACCAGTGCCTGCTGTTTGCTGGCATCGATCAAATTGTTGAATTGAGCCGCGATGGTCTTCATCTGCTCAAGAGAATGCTGGGCTTGCGTATCGAGCTCAG
>JBKEAL010000300.1:0-5565 GCA_047972195.1 Parachlamydiaceae bacterium | reverse complement strand
AGACGTGGATGACCAGATCTTATTGAAATCCGACGGAGTTCCTACCTACCATTTGGCAAACGTCGTCGACGACCATCTGATGGAGATCACGCATGTGATCCGCGGCGATGAGTGGATGAGCTCAACGCCTAAACACGTTCTCCTGTATGATTCCTTTGGATGGAGGGCGCCTGAATTTTTACACATGCCTCTGCTCCTTGGAACAGACGGCAAAAAGCTTTCCAAGAGAAGAAACCCCACCTCTATCTTTTACTACAGAGACAGCGGCTATCTCCCGGAAGCCTTCTTAAACTTCCTTACGCTGATGGGCTACAGCATGCCCGGCGACGAAGAGATCTACCCACTCGAAAAGATCATTCAAGAGTTTGACGAGAAGAGAGTCGGCGTGTCCGGCGCAGTATTCGATGTGCAGAAACTGGATTGGGTCAATCAGCAGTATTTACTTAAAAACATCCCTGTGGAATCTCTGTGGAGTAAAATCCGCGATTGGGGCTTTAACGAAACCTTCATGGCGCGCCTTATGCCTCTTGTGCACTCAAGAATTAAGACCTTTGCAGAATTCATCGAACTGTGCGACTTCCTCTTTGTCAACCATCTGAAGTACACTCCTGAACTGTTTCATCTCAAGACGCACTCTCCCGAACAAGCATGCTATCTGCTCCAAGCAATGATCTGGCAGATGGACGAACAGGAAGATTGGAGCAGCCCAGGCGTTAACCAGGCCTCTCGCGTCGTAGCTGAACGATTTGAGATCCACCATAAAAAAACCCTCATGCCTCTGCTTTTTGCAAGCTTGATGGGCAAGCAGTTTGGCCCTCCACTGTTTGATTCGGCAGAGCTCTTAGGAAAAGACCGAACCCGAGTGAGATTGCTCCGCAGTATTGACTTTTTAGGAGGCATCTCTAATAAAAAGATGGAAACCCTTAAAAAATGTTGGGACAAACAGGAATGCAAAGCATTGATGGCGACACCCTAAACGATTTTGCCTTGGTCGCTGTAGAAGCGGTCGAAGGCGACTATGGCTGGGCAGTAGAGATTCTCTCACTGTTGGCCATGGTGGTCGTAATCAATTTCTGCCTTGGCTGGCTTCTAAAAAAGCTGCACCAACGGTATGTGCGCCAGCACAACTTGTGGAAAGACGCTTTTGTCGTAGCGCTCCTTAAACCACTCTCCTCATTCGTCTGGTTGATTGCCCTTGTCCAACTACTCAATGGCCTGTGGGCCAAGTTCAGCGGCGTAGAGCTCTTTCCCTCGCACCACTCCGTGTTAAAAATCGGATTGATCATTTCCGCTTCCTGGTTCTTCTTCCGCTGGAAACGAGGGATCGTCTCAAAGCTCATGGAAAAAAGCCGTCGAAAAGATTTCCCGATCGACCATGGCAAGATCGACGCGATCAACAAAGTTGTCACACTGCTGCTTTACATGATGACCATCCTTTTGCTGATCGAGCAATTGGGCGGCAGCATGAACACTCTAATCGCATTTGGAGGCGTGAGCGGTTTGGCCGTCGCTTTTGCCTCTCAGCAGATCATCGCAAACTTCTTCGGCGGCATTCTGATCTACTTTACGAAGCCTTTTGTCATCGGAGATTGGATTAAAATCCCTGAAAAGGACCTCGAAGGCATTGTTGAGGAGATCGGCTGGTACACAACGGAAGTCAAGTCCTTGGAGAAACTTCCCATCTATGTCCCAAATTCGATTTTGACCAATATCATCGTTATGAACCCTTCGAGAATGGAGCAAAGACAATTTAAGGAAATAGTTGGAGTACGCTTTGAAGATATGCCTAAAGTGGAAAAGCTCGTCCAATTATTGAAGAAAAGGATTGAAGAACACGACAAACTCGACCTCGATTTCCCTCCTCAAGTCTATTTACATGCCTTTAATACCTATTCAGTCGATATCTTGATCACAGCTTACACAACGGCCATTCAAAAAGATGCATTTGCTCAATTCAATTCTGAAATACTCACAATGATCCACAAATCAGTCATGGACGTAAAGGCTGATTTTGCCTACCCGACTTCAGTTGTTGAACTATCTAAGGAAATTGTACTTAAAAATTAATATGGAAGAGATATTTCAGTACATTTGCCAACACGCAGGCAATGCGCATTACATCTTTTTCGGTCTTTTGATGCTTGCCGGCTTGAATGTACCCATCAGTGAAGATTTACTCCTTCTCATGAGTGGTGCCGTGGCCGGATTATGCCTTCCAAACGAATTTCTAACCCTATATGCCTGGATGTTTGCCGGTTGTTTCCTGTCCGGCATGGAAGCTTACTGGGTAGGAAGGCTGTTGGGCCCTAAGCTTTATACGCTCCCCTACTTTAACAAAGTGATCACCGAAAAAAGAATCGCCACCCTCCACACTTACTACGAAAAATATGGCGTATTCACCTTTATTGTAGGGCGTTTTATTCCCTGCGGCTTCAGAAATGCACTTTTCATGAGTTCCGGCATGGGCAAGATGCCCTTTCACATCTTCATTGCCCGGGACGTTGTGGCCGCATTCATCTCTTCAGCCGTTCTCTATGCGATTGGATTCCAGGCAGCGGCTCATCACGAAGAACTTTTTGCACTCTCCAAAAGCTATAGCCAAATTTTCTTTGCGGCCGCTGTCTGCGCAATCGCACTTTTATGGTATATAAGAAGCCGAATCAAGGGACAACCAGCATGAAGAATCTCCCTAACTTTCTTTCCTTCTTAAGAATCCCTCTGGCTCTTGCTTTTTTCCAAAAAGACCCCGCCATACGCGTTACAGCTATATTGCTAGCCATGGCTACGGACTTTTTCGACGGTCTTCTCGCAAGAAAATTAAAACTCGAATCCCGTTTAGGCACCATTTTAGATCCGATCGGAGACAAGTGCTTTGTAGTGATCGCACTAATCGCCTTTTACCAAGAAAACAGCCTATCCCTCCTGGAATTCGCCTGCATGCTATCCAGAGACATAGCCGTTCTCCTTTTTGGCTTCTACCTGCTAATGACTAATCGCTGGAGCGCTTTCCGCATCAAGGCAATCCTCACAGGCAAAATCGCCACCGCAATCCAGCTGTTCACTCTCCTTGCACTAACGCTCGGCTACGCCATCCCCGCCGTGGTCTACTTCGCCCTTCTCCTGCTTGGCATCGGCTCCTTTGCTGAATTGCTGATGGAGTCCAAGACACCCAGGACCCTGTAAGCACGCGTTGATTTTCGCACTAATTGGTTGTCCATGAAGACGCCTTCGATGCGTCGTTGATTGCTTACAACCGTTTTGAATTGAATGAGAGCTTCTTCTGGAGAGGATTTCAGGCGTTTTGGGGAGCTCGCCAACTCATCATCACCAGGACTATTCCGCTTTAATGGGAAGGTTGGAGTGGCGCAACTTAAACCCGATTGGGTAACGTTCATTACAGCCCTCCTTATTTCTTAGACGACCGCTGCCGCCTTCTCTGAAGCCTCTTCTTGCTCTAGTTTAGAGATGGTTTCTTGTTCTCTTTGAGCAACCAGGTTATCAAACTGCAAACCAAGGGAACGGATCGCCACAACCCACAGTGCAATCACGCCGATCATAAAGATCGCTACATAAGGCGCGCTTGCAGACACTGTTGCAAAGATCATCAGGAAGCCTTGGTGCAATAGAGATCCACCAGACTTTCCAAGTCGGGAACCAACGCCGTCGATGGCCGCCTTACCTTTAAGCTTGCTTTCGTGGCTTAATGGGATGTAAGCCATCTCTTTTGTCGCATCAAAGACAGAGTACTTCGAGGCTTTGCTCAAGCAGTTTTGAGCGGAACCGAAGAACACAGCGATCGAGAGAGGAGCCATTCCCAACCAAGAGAGAAAGAACGGAGCTAAATCGTTTTGGAAGAACAGGAACCCAAAGAACCCGACGCAAGTCACAGCCATTACAATCGGCGTAATCAGCGCTGTTTTGGTCCAGCCAAAGCGGCTAATCATCTGGGCTAAGCCAACAGAGAGAAGCGTGGACACAACACCTTGGATAGCGGTCAGGTTGTTGATGTAATTGTTATACTCGGTAGCACCAGGATAGAGATTCTTAATCTGGTCTTTCCAGATCACCTCGGAGAGGTTGATCGATAAGTTATAGGCAACCACGATTACAGCGATTCCCAACAAGTACTTAGAGCCGGAAACATAGCTCACGCTCTCTTTAAATGAGAGCTTACCCTTTTTCTTCACTTCGCGTTTGATCTGGTGCAGGTCATCGTAAGAAGGGTCATTGAGCACATTTTTGTTCATCCAACGGAAGGTCGCCATTGTTAGAATACCTGATAAGATCACCAGGATCATCAGAAGCATCATGGTTTGTTCCCAGGAATCATGCCCTAAAGGGATAGATGGATTGAATATACCTTCATGTGAGATGTAGATCGATGTCAACCCCGCAGCAATCGCCGCAAAGTTGGAAGCAATGCTCAACACGCTGTAAAATCTACGCGCTTCCCCTAATCGAGTGATCTCGTTGGCAAAGCCCCAGAAGAGAACGAACATGACGATCGTGCTCCACAACTCGCTCATGACATAAAACAGAGTAAACGTCCAGTAGCGGAACATCGAGATCAAGCCTTTAAACCCTGCCGGAAGCATGCTTTGTAAGTAATCGGCCGTCTGCATCGGATGCAGAACATCGCGGAATGGATATAAAACGAAGGAGAAGAGCGCGAAAAGGATCAAAAACCCGGAGGTCATGATATAAAACACCTTTTCCTGGCTGTATCGATTGGAAAGCTTTGTAAATATCAGGGTTAGAACAACAGCCATCGGAAGGATGGCCCAAACTTTAATAAAAGGGATCACTTCCGCACCGCTGCTCGTCACGATCAGCGCGTCTTTCATGTTTCTTAAAACACTATAATTAAAGCAGATGAGAAAGAGCATCACGATCATAGGAAACAGCTTCTTCACCTCGTGATGGAATATCGGCCATATTGCCGATCGTATGGGGCCAAAATGACAATCTGCTTTAGATAACATGATTACTCACTTTTAAAAAACTATTTTAAAAGAAAACTAAATAAAAGTCAAACAAAATCGCTTCCTATTACGCAACTTCCTCTAAGACTGTCGGGGCAGGTTCTTTGGAAGGAGTACCCTTCGTCAAAAGGTTAAACCTTTTGCCAAGATAACAGGTTGCCACACTCCAGATCATAATGCTAGCAAAAAGAAATCCGGCTACGTAGGGAGCTGATGCAGTAATAGTGCTGAAATTCAACAGTAACGTTTGGTGGATAACTGAACCGCCCGATTTTCCAAGACGGGAACACACTCCATCGATAGCGGCTTTCCCCTTCGTTTTCGATACTGAGTCTAAAGGCACAAATGCCATTTGCTGCGTGGAGTCAAAGACTGTGTACTTGGCTGCACGGCTCATGATGTTTTGCAGAGAGCCGAAAAATACTGCAATCGACAAAGGAGTAGCTCCAAGGGCAGCTGAAGTCAAGGGGTACAATTCATATTTAAAGAAGAAGAACCCAAAGAACCCGACGCATGTGATAAATAGGATCAACGCAGTTAGAATTGCTGTCACAGTCCCACCAAATATGCGGATCGAAATCCC
>JBKEAL010000242.1:0-11927 GCA_047972195.1 Parachlamydiaceae bacterium | reverse complement strand
CGAGCGCCCGTCTCCGACCTGCATCCTGCGGATGGTCCACAGGCGACCCCCAGGGGCTGTGGAAATACCTTGAACTTCAACCCCCCTGTAATGGTCCAACTGATTATAGAGTCTCTCAAGTATTTTGGGTCTGAGTTCTGTATCGATGGGTGTAGCTTTGATCTCACATCGATCTTATGCCGAGGCAGCAATGGCGCTCTCCTCACCAAGCCGCCATTGATCCAGGCAATTACGAAAGACCCTCTGCTTACTTCTACAAAGCTCATAGCGGAACCTTGGGATGCTGCCGGAGCGTTTCAACTGGGCGATTTTGCTCTAGATACACCTCGATGGGGCGAATGGAACTCCTACTTCCGAGACGATATGCGTAGATTCCTTCGCGGCTATGGAGGCTCTAAAGGAAAGTTTGCCACACGCCTTGCAGGCTCTGAAGACCTCTTCGGCCACAGCAAAAAGAGCCCCAAGAATAGCGTCAATTTCATCACTTGCCATGATGGATTCTCCTTGCGTGATCTTGTTTCCTATAACGAAAAACACAATACAGCGAACGGCGAAGAGAACCGCGACGGCATGAATGACAATGACAGCTGGAATTGCGGCGTAGAGGGCGTTACAACTGATCCGGAGATCCTTGCCCTTAGAGAAAGGCAGATGAGGAATTTCCACCTCGCTTTGATGCTCTCACACGGTACCCCTATGCTATTCATGGGTGATGAATACGGCCACACCAAAGAGGGCAATAACAACACCTGGTGCCAGGACAACCGACTGAATTGGATGCGATGGGATCAATTGAAGGAAAATGAAGGATTTTATCGCTTCTATAAAAGCCTGATCGCTTTCCGAAACGCAAATCCCTTATTAAAAAAGCCTCATTTCTTTAGAGAAGGTGACATCGATTGGCATGGAACAACGCCATTCAAACCGCACTGGAACCAGGAAGATCAATTTCTAGCCTTCACTCTAAACGACCATGAAGAAGGTAGAGACATCTACGCCGCTTTCAACTCTAGTTCTCAATTTATGGAAGTGGAAATTCCCGCCCCCAGAACCAAAAAATGGCACTGGATTGCCAACACAGCTCTTCCCTCGCCGGACGATTACAAATCCCCGCCCCAACCAATCGAAACCGATGTGTTGAAATACCGAATGGCTCCCTACTCCAGCCTTCTACTTAAGGGTTTGTAACCACCCTCTTGAAACTGAAAATATATCCATTTTCGGAACTAAGATCGCCATTATGCCTTCGATTACTACGATCATTCGCCGTGTACCACTTCTTGCCTGGTTTAACATCAGCTATATAATGTCCTGCATTTACCTTACCTCTATGTCGGCATACAGCAACAAGTTCGTATACGCAAGAACCCTTGGGTAAATCGTAATGTTTAGAGAGATCTATTCTTTGATCCCGTTTCACTTTAATTCTAGGCTCAATCTTAAATATCTCAACCACAGGCTCTGAAATTCTTTTTCTCACATCGTGATGAGTAATCACCCGCCCAAAACCTTCTTGTTCTTCAATTTCCGGCACATTTTCAACATATTCTTTATAAGCCATACGTGTCCCAAATACTTTTACCTGAACAAATAAAGCTTGAGGGGCTTCGCCAACCAACCTAACGATCTCGTGAGTATAAACTTCATTCATGCCGGTCGGTTGAAATGGCTCTTCAAGGCTTTCCGGAAGAAAATTGCGATCAATAAGATCACTTAACTTCACTCGTTCCCGATCTTTAACCGGAATTTGCAGAACGTGAAGAGACTCATTGGCCATAGGGTACTCTTCGGCGTTAAGATTTATTCTTTTACGGGATCGTACGACGGATGATAGCTGAAGAATTTCATTAAAAACCTCAAAATAACTCGCTGCATCCAATTGTCTTCCATTGCTGTTTTCAGTGATTTCTGTCCTTAATTCAAACACAATTTTGCGGTGAGCCAAAATAGCTCGATATAATTGATCGTCAGTACCATACTGTTTTGCTTGCATCATCAAGAGAAAGGACCATTTGAAAGCGATATCTCGATCAGAATCAGAAGTGATTGGCGCCCATTGATGGAGCAGGCGGGCTTCTAATTCTTGAAGAGTTTCATCCTCTTGTAGAGATAAATCTTGCTTAAGCAAGTCTCTAAATTCATTTTTCTGTGACATCAAAACTGCTTCAATCGATTGCACAGCAGAATTAAAGTAGCAGACGTTCTTCAAATTTATTTTAAAGTTAGGCATACCCCGGTGGACGTTGCGCTCAGCATCTTCCGCTGTAATGCTTACCGCCAGCCTTCCAGCTAGTATCTGAAGCATCTCAACTTTCTTTCTAAATGTCTCTCTCACCCTTGGAGGAGGAGGTGGTGGTGGTTTTTTTAATACAGTATTTGACGCTTGTTGAGTTTTTGCCGTCGTGTTATTAAGTTCGTGTCGCTGCTCATACTTTTTTAAAGCAAGGGCTGTTAAAGGAATGAATGTGAGAGGTGGAATGATTAAAAGAGCTAAAGCAATGATAGCGACAGCTCTTTCTTTCTTCGTTAAATCCTTAGAAAGAGGATTTAACATATATGTATCAAAAAAATTACTTAAACCGAGGGTTTTCATATTACACCATATTAATATTCAAAACACATAATAATATATTAATTAATTATATTGCAAGTAGAAGGAGATGGAAAAGAAAAATGCCCAGGATAGGACTCGAACCTACACACCTTGCGGCACCAGAACCTAAATCTGGCGTGTCTACCAATTTCACCACCTGGGCAAGGGGGAATGTAGGCAAATTCTATGCTCTTTCTTTGTTTACCGCAAGACAAATATGCTGTAAACTTGACCTTATGCAAAAAGCAGCGATCGCCATCCTCCAGCACCCGAACTACCCTGACCAGATCCTTTGGGTTAAGAGACGCCATTTAAAAGCTTGGGTTCTACCCGGCGGCGGTGTCGACCCCGGAGAAAGCTACGAAGATTGCGCACTAAGAGAATTAAAGGAAGAAACGGGCATCTCAGGTGAAATTACACGTAAAGCAGCACTGCTTCATCCGATCAATTCGCTGGCCGCCGAGACACATCTCTTCATTTGTGAGTGCAAACAACCCGAACAACTGATCAAAAACAGCGATGAAGTGATCGATGCGGGGTTTTTCCCTGTAAACACTCCCCCTTCGCCCGCCTTTCCACTCCATGTAGATTGGATGAAGGAGTGCCTTTCTCATGATTTCGTCGAAAGAGAAATCCGAGAGATCACTTTGCCAAGAGTGCTGCTCTTTTTAGCACAGCACCCTTGGTTGACGCTTGGATACGTCTGGGAAAGATTAAAGCAGCTTATTTTTTAGGCGCAACTTCTACAGCTGATTTAGCAGGCGCTACAGGAGTAGCTTCTGCTTTCGCCTTAGCTTCTTGTGCTTTTCTTAACGCATCAAGTTCTCTAAACTCTTTTTTCTCCATTTCGCACTCATAACCTTCTCTATGGAACATCAACTTAAATTTTTCCCACTCTTCGTTGAATTCCTTGACGTATTGCAAATCGACGTTTTGCTTGATAGCAACCAACAGAAACAGAAGCTTATGAGCTGAAACTAATCTTTTAACGGTATCATCTTCGCCCGGCTTAATTTTCTGCTGCAGGAAGTACACATTGATGAGTTCAGCTGCATCTGAGCAACACTTCTCTTTCTCTCCCACCCAACGAACAAACTCATTCCTCTCTTTTACTGTACTGAATTTGCTTTCGTTTAATACAGTGATCCCTTTGTAAACTGTCTCAACAACCTGATCGATTTGATCGTAAACCATGGCATCGTGGTAGATCCCGCAAGGCATTTGGCAATGCGCTGACAAGTCGGTTCCATAGAATGCCAACGCTGATACTCCGATAGCTAGAAATTTTTTCACTGTGAGGCTCCTTTTTGGTAGTTGTGAATGCGCATTTTGACAATTAAAGAGAAATTTTGCAATGTGTAACCATTGTGAAACATTTAACGATTCCTTTGATCCTCGTCATTCTAGCCTCCATCATCACTGAAAGGGCCTTAAAGTCGATTGCGCTTGAAAAAGAAGTGTTAAACCAGCAGATGACTGCTCTTCTGGAAGAAAAAGAAAGAGCGATGAAAATCCAGGAAAAACTGCTTCTAATCATCAACAGCCAGAGCGACCCTGCATGGATCGAGCTCGTTTTGTTCCGCGAGCTTGGCCTAGTACCGGAAGGAGCCGCCAAGGTGTGGTTTAAAACCCCTTAGATTCATGGAACTTCACATCTACATAAGTTTAATCGCTCTTCTGGTACTGACTTATTGGGGCGCTTGGATTTCATCCACAGAAACGGCCCTCTTCTCATTGCCATCTCAAAAAGTGAAGACACTTGCCCATGATAAAGATCCAAAAAAAAGATTGATTGCCCATTTGTTAAGCCGGCCCAGGGATCTTTTGGTGACCGTATTTATGATCAATACCGCAGTCAATATCGTATTGCAAAACGTCGCCTCCGACCTATTCAAATCTACAGGGAGCTGGAGTCTTAAAGTTGGTCTCCCGCTATTATTCACGCTAATTTTCGGCGAAATCATTCCCAAATACCTTGGTTTGCAAAATAACTTGTCGATCTCCCTGAAGACCGTTTCAACTGTAGAACGGTTGCAAACATGGCTAAAACCTCTTCGCGTGTTTATTATCGCAATCACGGCCCCCATTTCAAAAGTTCTATTCTTTTTTCTACGCAAGGAAAACAGCATCACAAAAGCTGAAATCGAACACGCCTTACAGAACTCTTTAAAACATGGTGTTCTTTCTAAAGACGAAGCAGAACTCGTCGCCGGCTATCTGAATTTGCAAGATCTGTCAGTCAAAGAACTAATGCAACCGAAAGAAGATATCTACTACTACGATACGACCAAACCCTTGAATGAGCTGGAAGATCTTTTTGTTAAAGAGGAGTGCACTAGAGTCCCCGTATGTAGAGGCACTTTAGACAACGTTCTCGGCATTCTTTCCGCTATGAATTACTTCAAAAAAGGGAAGCCAAAGGAGATCTTGCCTCTCTTATCTAAACCCTACTACGTCCCGGAAACGATGGATGCCAAGGCGCTGCTGAAGAAAATGAATCAGGACGACCAGGTCGTTGCCTTAGTCGTCGATGAATACGGTTCGATTCAAGGGCTCATCTCAAAAGAAGACCTGATTGAAGTAGTCGTCGGGCAAATTGAAGATCCGACCAATGATCATGCCCTTCAGGCCGTTTCTGGGAAAGCAGAGGTGATCTGCAGCGGTAAATGGGAACTTTCCGAGTTTAATGAATTCTTTGGAGTGCATTGTGAAAGCCGGGCCGGCATGGTGACTATCGGCGGCTACCTAACGGAAATTCTCGGAACCCTTCCCAAAACAGGAGAAACCATCGAAAAAGAAGGGTTTCTCTTTCAAGTGCTTTCCGCAAACCCGACCCGCGTTTTAAGGCTATTCATCAGGAAGAAAAGCTCATGAGTGAAACAGCACTATTTTGGCTAGGAGCCAACTTCCTAACAATTGCAATCCTTGCATTTTTTTCAATGGAAGAGATGGCTTGCGTTTCTTTCAATAAAATTCGCCTGCAATTCTACGTCTCACAAGGCAGCCAAAGAGCGGAATGGCTCCTGCATCTCCTTCAAAATCCAGCAAAACTATTTGGCACAACGTTAATCGGAGTCAACGTAGCTACCTTTATCGGCTCTGAATGCGCCCGTGAGTTTCATTCCAGCATCGGCTTAAGCCCCGATCTTGCGCCTTTAAGCCAAGTGTTCCTCGTCATCGTCCTAGGTGAGCTTGCCCCTATGTTTGCAGCGCGCAGATACTCCGAGCACGTCGCCCTCATCGGGATACCCGTTATCTACTTCTCTTCAGTCGTTCTCACCCCTGCCATCTGGGTTTTAGGGCAGATTTCCAAGTTTGCAAACTATTGCTTCGGCGGCCAGGAAGAGAATCCAAACCTATTCCTAACACAAGACGAGCTGCAAAAAGTTGTAGAAGAGCAAGAAGAGGAACACGTCAGCGAAAAGGAAGACTACACCACCATCACCAAAAACATCTTCCGGCTGAGAAATAAAACGGCAAGAAATAGCCTAAGCCCCCTCACAGACAAAGTATCCGTCTCAGCCAATCTCACCGTCGCAAAAGCAGCCGCACTCGCCAACCCCAAAGAGAACTTCCTGCTCATCTACCAGAACAATCTCCTGGACATCGTCGGCATCGTCTACATCAAAGACCTCATCTGCGCACCGCCTGAAAGACGCTTAAAAACTCTCTCCTCCCCTCCCTGGTTCATCTCCATCCAAACACCCCTCGTGCAGATCCTGAAGCAATTCCGAAAGAATTCAGAAAACATCGCCATCGTCATCGACCACGACGGAAAAGCCTGCGGATACCTCGCCTTCGAAGACATTCTGGACGAAATCTTCGAGCAAAGCAGTTTCAAGAAAAAGAAAACCCCCACCGTCTTTGTCGACGTCACCTACAGCGGAGAAACCCCGCTCTCTACCCTCAAAGAGGAACTCAAAATCAACCTCCCAGGCGAAGATCAGGAAACCCTCTCCAACTTCCTCACCCGCATGATGGAACACCCTCCCGAAGAGGGCGAAGCCTGGACCTTCCCCCCTTATGAGTTCATTATCAAAGAAACCACCCTCTTCCAAATCGCCTCGGTCAACGTCCGCACCCGAAGCCTCGGATAATATTCTTTTTTAATTAACAATTAAATATAAAAAATGCTGTTATAACATTTACAATGAATATTTCTTAATGTTGCAAGAGGCTTTGGATGACTGTTATGGCGCGGTCGATTTCTTCTTCGGTGGTGTAGCGGCTTAGAGAAAAGCGGAGGGAGCAGGCGGTTCTGGATGCGGGGAGGCCCATTTCGCGTAGGACGCGGGAGGGCTCGATGGCGCCGGAGGAGCAGGCGCTGCCTAGGCTGCAGCCGATGCCTTGTTGATCCAGAGCGATTAGGAGTGATTCTCCATCTTGGCCGAGAAAGGCGAGGTTAGAGACGTTGCATACCCTTGGACCGGTTCCGTTTAATTGGACTTGTGGGAGCGTTAGTAGGGCTTCTTCGAAGCGATTTCTGAGGCACTCCATCTGTTCAATGGATGAGTTTTGCAAGAGTGTTACAGCGGTAGCCAGGGTGTGGATGCCGAGGAGGTTTTCCGTGCCGGGGCGGAGGCTAAATTCCTGTGAGCCTCCGAAGAGCTGTGGGTGTAGTTTCAGACGGGGTTTTAGATACACGCACCCTGTGCCTTGTAGGGCGTGGATTTTGTGTCCGCTAAAAAAAAGGGCTGAGATGCCTTTGGGGATTCTTACCTGATCTTTTCCCATCCAGGCAACGGCATCGACGATAAAATGGGTTCCATGCTTTTCCGCAAGCTGTGCGATTGCGGCGATGTCATTTTTTACGCCGGTTTCGTTGTTGACGGCCATCAGAACGATGAGATCAAACTTGCCTGATTCCAAGGCGTGTTCAACATCGGCAATTTCAACTGCACCCTTTTCTCCTACGGGAAGGTAAACGACTTCTGCCCCTTCTTTGCTTAATTCTTCTATACAATCAAAGACGCAGGAATGTTCGACTTTGGATGTGAGGATACGCGCTTTTTTATGGGGTACTAACCCGCGGATGCATAAGTTCGCAGATTCGGTTCCGCCTGAAGTGAAAATGATTTGGCTGGAAGGGCACTGAAAGTAGTTAGCGACCTTTTTTCGCGCTTCGCTAAGCAGGCTTTTTGCGCGCTGGCCCCAAGCGTGCTGGCTTGATGGATTTCCCAAGGATGAGGAAATGAACTCGTCGATCGCTTTTTTAACTTCGGGGGCTAAAAATGTGGTTGCATTATTGTCTAAATAAATGGGGTGCATGATTACTTGGCGCCAACTAATAAGGCGGTAACATTATCATGCCCTCCCTTATTTTTTGACAAGGCCACAAGTTCAGACGCTGCTAGTGAAAGAGAAGGCGCTTCATTGATGATCTTTTCCATCTCAGCGGTCGTCAATAGATCGGATAGGCCATCTGTGCAAAGCAAGTACAAGTCTTTACTATGCATGGCATCAACGGCAATCGTCGGTTTAATCTGCGGTTCTGTGCCGACGGCCTTGGTGATGATGTTTTTATAAGTGAACTCTTCGCGCTCGATATTGCCGATTTTGCCCGATTGCGCCAGCTCGCTGAAGAGAGAGTGGTCTTCAGTCATCAATTTGATTTTTTTGTCCCTTAATCGGTAGATGCGGCTATCGCCTACATGGGCGTAAACAGCCCCTTCAGGGTGGAGATAGAGCAAGCAAAGTGTCGTTCCCATCCCTTTCATTTCCGTTGTGGAACGCCCCAGTTTATAAACGTGGTTGTTTGCGCTTTGGATTGCTGCTTCGATCACTTTTAAGGCTTCATCAAGGGAAATTGTCTTGGATTTCAAATTTTTCTTAAGCGCACGACACAACCAATCCACTGTTTCTTTGGCAGCAATTTCTCCTGCCTGATGGCCGCCCATTCCATCCGCCAGCAAATAGCAGTGAATGTCCGATAAATCGGCCCAAACGTCTTCGTTATTTTTGCGCACCTTTCCGATATCGGAAATACCGCACGCTTTGAAAAGTAATTGAGTCATGCAAATAATACACTACTGGATTACAAAAATTTGAACAAGACTGATTGCATTAAAGGTGGAATGCAGCGCGATGCAAGGTAGCAAACTTCTCTGCCTTTCCTTCAAGTAGCCGAGTAAGCAGGCCAGCAGGAAGAGAGAGGTCAAAATCAAAATATTGTTGATTCCTTGAGAGGGCGAGAAATGGAATAGGGAAAACAGCAGTGCAGTCAGCGCGATCGACTTCATAGCCGAGAACTTTTTTAGGAGGCTTTCCTGTAGGTAGCCGCGGAAGAGAAGTTCTTCGATGAAGGGCACGATAAAGGCGATCGCAATCAGGTTAACTGCGAAAAGCCAGGGGTAATCCTGCACGCTTTTGATCTGTTTCACGGCCATTTGGTCTTCCATCTCAAAGCCCAGCCAGTCAAAAAAGATGATGGTCAAGAACTGCGACAGAGCGACAATGACAGGAAACGCTATAATCCAGCAGATGGTCCCTAAGCCGATGTTTCTTAGAGCTTCTTCTCGTGAAAACCATTGGACTTTAGACTTAAGAGATGCGGTGTAAGCTAAAAGAAGTCCTCCAAGGACGACAATGGACCCAAGATTCATCCAAGCCTTCGTTTGAAGTGACAAGGTTGTTTGGCCGATCGATAGGGCAATTCCAGTGATTAAAAAGGGCAGAAAAAAGAGTTGAAATACTAGAAAAAGAGCAAACGCCAGCACAGTTTCTTTCCAACCAATGCGTGGTTTTCGGTCCTGAAGTGGGAGAAAAAATCCGAAAGAATAAGCTCCGCCCCAGATTGCCGCTGTAAAAAAAAGCGACCATCCCAACACCCATATATTACTAATTAACGATTGCAAAAATCCATCCTCAATTTTGTAAATTGTAATTCTTCAGAGTAATCGGTTGCAAGTTATAAGTTACCTGAATACGATGGCTTCATGACAGCATTTGCAGGAGTCCTTTACCCCTCAGCGTTACAGATCAGCGACATCGCCTCGCTGATGCTGGAGCCACTAAAAGAGCGTGCCCAAGGGGAAATGCGGATCATTTCCTTTAGGAATTTTCAGATGGGCACTTTGGGTCCCGGCTATGCGTGCAATGCGAAAAAAGAGATCCATCTCACCCTCGACGGAACCATTTACAACCTGGAAGAGCTAAGGAAGGACTTCCTCTTATCTACTGAAAGCACTCAAGAAGAGACTCTAGTTGCCCTTTATGAGAAAATAGGCATTGAGTTCCTGAAAACTTTAAATGGCGAATTCGCCTTAAGCTTATTTGACCAAAAACAGAACACTCTCTACCTCGCTAAGGATCCAGTCGGTAAACACCCCCTCTACTGGCATCAGGACAAGAAATACTTTATCTTCGGGAGTGCATTAAAGGCGTTGCTCTCTTCAGGATTGATCTCTCAACCCCCTTCCATCGAAGCGATCTCCACCTACCTTTTTTTTGGCTTCTTTCCGCAGGATCTAACGCCTGTTAAAGACGTGAATAAGCTTCTGCCTTCCCATTACCTTGAATTTTCTCCTCAGCGTGGAGTTCAGATTGTTCCTTATTGGTCCTACAGTTTCTTTTTTGAAAAGCGCCTCAATCTGCATAAAAGCCAAATCGTCACTAAAATCAATGATTTGCTGGAAAAGAGCGTCGCAAGCAGAACGCCGCGAAAAGGGCCGCTTGGCTGTTTTGTATCAGGCGGCCTTGGATCGGCGACAACCGCATTTTATGTGACTAAGCATGCTAGCAATCATCCTGTCAAAGGCTTTACAGCTGCCTTTAAAGATTACAACGAAGACGACCTTGCAGCAGCGGACTTGGCGTGTGAGAGCCTGGAAATGCCTCATGAAGGCAGTTTGATCACGCCTGAGCTATTTCTCAACGACTATCCAAAGATTCTTTGGCACTTGGATGAACCGATTGCAGATCCCAACGTCATGTCCACGTGGATGCTCTCCAAATTAGCTTCAGGATATTCCCATTACACCTATTCCGGCATGGGCAGCGACGAACTCCTCGCCGGCCATAGCCGCTATTCCTTAGCTGAAAGAGCCCCATCATACATAAATCGCGCGCAGCTCATTCCAAGACCGATCCTTCAGAACATCATGATTCCCGTGCTATCCGTGATCTATCCGCCGGCAGCCTTTAATCTCACTCGATTACTTAAGACCAATCCTTTGCAATTTGAGTTTTTAAGGCACAATGCCGTCTTCAATGAGAGCGCTCTACGAGAAGTTTCACCTAGGCTTGCCCACGCGTTTGATCCGGACACTTTTTTACATAAATTCCACCATCTGTCTCGCATTCACTCAACTACTTCTTCTCTTCTCTACTTCGATATGAAAACGAGACTACCGGATTGCTTCATCCATCAATATGAAAGAAAGACAAGAGCCTTCAAATTAAAGTGGGAAACCCCCTTTTTGGATAAAGACCTGCTGGAGTTCACTGCGCAACTTGCAGAACCAGAAAGCTTATCTGAGAGAGAAACTGCGTCCTATTTAAAACCTCTTGTGCGCGATCTATTTCCCCCTGAATTCATCAACCGCCCCAAGAAAACGCGCCATCATTTCCTATCCGGATGGATCGATCATCCCGACGTGGAAGATGTGTTCAAGTTCCTGTTAAACGGTTCTCTGGTCGAAGCAGGGTTAATTTCTGAACAATGGCTTTCTGAAGCACTGCAGACCAAAACAACCATGAAGAATGCCTTCCAGCAGATCTATTCCATTTTAACACTTGAACTTTGGTTCAAACTATTTATCAACCGCATCCCCTCAGACACACCTCCGGACGCCACTATCAGAGAGATAATGCAGCAAAAATGAGCTTAAAACAGATTAATCAGACAGAACGCCTATCCTCTCGTCCAAAAATGCGCATGAGCCGGCGCGAAGAAACCCAAGTCACCTATGAGCAATTATGGGATAAAGACCCCGAACAGTTTCATCTCAACCGATCGGCCCGTAGCCGTTCCTGCGCTCAAGCTGCCTGGGAGCTAATCAAAAAACTACCCATACAAACCGCTTGCGACTTAGGCTCCGGTTGCGGCTACTTCACAAAGCGTCTGCATGATCAAGGCATCACCGTAGAGGCCGTCGACATCGCAAAACCCGCCCTAGCCCTTCTGTCCGAACTACCCGAAAGGCAGAAAATACAAGCTTACGTCCCCTACACTCCCCTTCCCGACCACCACTACGACCTAGTCATCGCCTATGATCTCATCGCCTCCATCCCCGACAGCGAACAGCGCCTCTTCTTCTCAGAACTCTCACGACTCGCCAAAGATAACGGAACGATCCTCGTCTCCACAAACCTCGACATCAACTCAGAAAATCCC
>JBKEAL010000248.1:0-18007 GCA_047972195.1 Parachlamydiaceae bacterium | reverse complement strand
GGTATTTTGAGTAACTAGTTCGTCATAAGTCAGCATGCTCGAGGAGTATGCTGAAAATATCATTTAGCATGGAAGGAAAATTTTAAGTAGATGTTCGCGGGGGTACCCCGTGAACATCTACAAACTTTCTCTGCTTATTTCTTGCAAGTAAGCTAATGTATCTCTTTCTCTACCTGTTAATGGAACAAACATCTAGTATTTACCTCTTTTTATTATTTAAAAAAAAGCCGGGCGAACCCGGCCCTTTGACTTAATCTTTTTCCATCTGTTGCACATACTCAGCAACAAACTTGGCAGCCAAGCGAAGCTGTAGAGCGGTACGCTCCATTTCTTCTTTCTTATAGAGTTCCTCAGTTGTGGATGGCTTCATTTCAAGAAGCTGATCTTCTAAAGTTTCAAGAACTTCATTGCCATGGGCATCCATGAATTCAACCAACGCGTCCACGTCTTTCTGCATGGATTCGACTTTGTTGATTTCCTTCTGAAGATTTTTCGAAATGTTAAAAGCATAACCAGCATACAAACAGGTTCCATATATCGCAAAAAATCCGAGCGTAGGCGTTCCCGCAGCTAATGGTGCGCAAAACACCCCTGCAAGGGCTACAGCTGCTACAACTGCGGTAACTACTGCTGCGATGGCGAGAATGCTTAAGACTTTGTGCATCGTTTCATGTTGCTTTCCTTTGATCAGTTTTTGAATGCCTGCGCGATCCAATGTATCGAATTGTCTATTCTGTAAAGAGATCGAAGGGGCATCAAAGCCTAAATCTTTAAATATTTGGGTAGAGGTGGCGGAATTGAGCTGAGGTAACTCATTGGATTTTTTCGCTTTAACGAAATCTAATGTTTTATATTCCTTGTTGCTAATGTCTCTAATGTACATTTAACTCTCCTTTTGTTAGTTTTATAAATCAATTTTAAATTATTTATTCAATAAATGTCAACAATTATTTAGAATTGTTGGTTATTCATCAGTTGAGTATGATTGCTGAAAAATTGGGGGGGTAAGTGTGAGTATTTGTCCTTGCGGAAGCGGTGAGAGTTATGAAAATTGCTGTAAGCGGTTTCACGATGGGAAAACGCCGGAAAATGCTGAGTTGTTGATGCGGTCGAGGTACTCTGCGTATGTGTTAAATTTGCCCGATTACATCGTAGCTACCACACATCCTGCTTGTCCGCAGTATAGCGACAATTTCTTTGGCTGGAAGCGCAGCATTTCGCAATTTTCCAAGAATTCTCAATTCCAAAAGCTGCATGTTCGCGATTTTAAAGAGCGAGGGACTTTGGCAACCGTGACTTTCACAGCTGAAATTCTTCAAGGAGAGCAAAACGCCACCTTTACAGAAAGAAGCTATTTTGAGAAAAAAGGGGAGCGATGGCTTTACCTTGGAGGCCAGATTGAAGAGGGACATGCACCCAATATGGTGACAACAAGCCAGTTTAGACTGTTGCCTTTAGCTTATTACGGAGACACTATACTCCAGAGGAAAGCAGATCCTATTGCAGAAATCACTCCCGATATAAATAAATTGGTCGAAGAGATGGTAGAAACAATGGACGCCACCGACGGCATTGGACTAGCTGCTCCTCAAGTGCACCACTCCATTCGACTATTCATCATGAGATCTGTAAAACAACTAAGCGATGATGACATTGAGTGGGGAAATGTCAAGGTTGTGATCAATCCTGTCTTATTGTCTCAAAGCGATGGCACCTGGAATGCGGCTGAAGGCTGCTTGTCCATACCTGCTCTAAGTGGAGAAGTCGAACGTGCTAAATCGATCGAGGTGGAATATACCAATCTCGAAGGCATTCGCGTTCGCGAAACACTATCCGGTTGGGGTGCACGTGTCTTTTTGCATGAATATGACCATATTGAAGGTGTTTTGTTCATCGAACGATTAAAAGAAGAAGAAAAAAAACTACTTCTTCCAGAATTGCAAAAAATGAAAACGCGCATCCACGATAATAAAGCATTGTGATTTAATTATTGTTAACATACTATATACATAGCTTTTAATTTTAAATAGTGTGATAAAATGCAAGTTAATAATAACAATAATTTGAATCAAAGTTATGCTCCTGTTCTTTCGGGTAGTGAGACCGCAATGCAATCAATGACTAATTATGTGCCGTCTTTACCAAACCTAAAACCAGTTGCTCCTAAAAGAACATTTCGTGCTAAAAATATTACGAAATCTTCAACGGTAAAACGGGTGGCGCGAGCTAGTTCAAAAATTAATGCGCCTAAAAGACAAAATGTTTCCGTAGTTAGTGAAACTCCTCCTAAATCTCCAATTTCAGCTAACTTTCAATCTCGAGGTTTAACCCATATTCCGGAGATTCTTCCACTTGATCTAGAGGAGTTAATACTAGATGGTAATTACATTACAAGCCTTGCAGGGATCGAAAGATATAAAAACCTAAAAGCATTAAGCATTACTAACAACCAAATCGCTGATTTAAGCCCTCTTAGTGGACTCTCACTACTTACGCAACTTTCACTTGAGAAAAACCAGATAGTAGATTTAAGCCCTTTGGCAAAGTTGCCACTAATCTTTCTCGGGCTTTCAAATAACCAAGTTGCAGACTTGAGTCCATTAGCGGAGATCGATTCCCTTACTCATCTATGCATAGATAAAAACCGGGTAGCTGATTTGGGACCATTAAGCAGACTGCATGCGTTGAGCTATGTGACACTGAATAACAATCTTGTTAAGGATATCAGCGCATTAAGAGAACTTTATGACTTAAATTATATTAGGTTGAATCATAACCAAATCGAAAACTTGGCGTCTCTTGAAAAATTGACCAAATTAGAGATGCTTGAGCTCGCTAATAACAGGGTGGTTAGTTTAAGCCCTTTAGCAGGTCATGTTCAGCTGCAAGTTCTATTGATTAACAAAAACCTGGTAAGTGATCTTAAGCCTATTTCAGGCCTGCCCAACCTGAGAGTGTTAGAGTCGACCTCTAATCAAATTGAAGTTATTCCCGATGCATTATTTAATAGCTTCAAACTGGAAGTTTTAAGATTGGGAAAAAATCGGATTAAAGCCGTTCCTGATGGCATTAGAATGCTGAATTCCTTAAAGGTTTTGACGCTTCATATGAACCAAATCGATCAAGCTATGCCGCAAATTGAGTCACCCAATCTTGTCACGTATTGGGTGCATGAGAATCCGATCTTCCTTACAGCCCCAGCTTTTGTTCCAGCCGATATAAAGCAATAGACTCTATAAGAGTTTGTGGCTTCTCATCCACTCGTCATTGTAAATTTTGCTTAAGTACTTGATGCCGCCGTCAGGGATGATGGTAACGATGTTTGTGGGTTTTGTGCAGCGTTTGGCAACTTCGAGTGCTGCCCACACGTTAGCTCCGCCTGAGCCACCGCCAAAGATCCCTTCTTTTTGACTTAAAAGCCGAGCTGTTTGGAAGGCCTGCTTGTCAGTGAAAGGGATCACTTCATCGATGACTGAAAAGTCGATCGCTTTAGCGACATGGTCTTCGCCGACGCCTTCGACAAAGTAATTGCAGGTGCCCCCTTCGGGCACTTTGCCTGTTTTAAAATAATGGGCATAGATCGATCCGATGGGATCGGGGAGAATAACTTGTATATTTGGATTTCTCTCTTTAAAAAAGAGGCCGGGTCCGCTTATAGTCCCTCCAGTGGATGCAGCAGCGACATAGACGTCGATTTCACCTTCAGTCTGTTCCCAAATTTCGGGAGCAGTGGTCATGTAATGTGCTTTGGGATTCAATGGGTTGTCATACTGGTCGAGTCTAAAGCTGTTCGGTGTGTTTTTAGCAATAGAACGCGCTTTGTTGACATAGTGCTCTGGCGAATCTGGTGGACTTGAGGTGGGTGTAACGACGATCTCCGCGCCTAGCGCTTTCAGTGCGTTCTGCTTTTCAATAGAGACTTTATCAGGCATGGTGAGGATTGCTTTATAACCTAATAAGGCAGCCATCATAGCTACTGCTGCGCCCGTATTTCCCGATGTATTTTCTACAATCACACCGCCTGGTTTGAGTAGCCCTCTTTCGATTGCATCTTCAAGAATATAGCGCACAATCCTGTCTTTGATACTTCCGCTAGGATTGAAATACTCTAGCTTCATGTAAATGTTGACTAAGGGGTTGGTGCAGAGTCGCTCCAATTTAACTAAAGGCGTGTTGCCGATAGCATCTAATACAGTCGAAGAGGTTGTTTGGGCTGTCATGTCTTATTTTAATGCGTCGATCGCTTTAAGGACGTTGGCTTCTGTGATTTCGTCAGCTCCGGAGAGTTTTTTTCCTTTCTTGGCTGTTCTGTTGACAATAGCAACAGTAGGAGTCGCAGTGACTTTGAAACGCTCGACGAGATCTTCGAAGTAGCGCATGGCGACAGTTACGTCTTCATAGGGAAGTTCTTTGTATGTGACTTTCAGGGGAGCTACAACCCTCGCAATGTCTTGGTCAGTTGGTTTCTTATTGCTGATTGATAGCTTTGTAAGTGCTTCGCGCACGTCAAAATACTTGGATTTAGCGTTGACCATGAAGGAGATGTTGTAAGGAGCAAAATTTAAAGTTTCCGGGTGAACCACAGTGTCGACAAACACCAATTGTGCTTTGGCAGTAATTTTAGGCCCCATTCTTTCCAAAGCAGGCTCTATAGCGCGGCAAGCAGGGCAAGCCCAATCTGTGAAAACATACACTTCAACAGGGCTATTTTTGTTTCCGAATTTGATTTCTTCTTTAATTCTATCTTCAACAGCTTGAAGTTTGTCAATTTGAGACAATCCCGCTGTGGCCGTAACGACTCCAAGAGCGAATAGGCCTAAAAATGAAAGATTGGTAAGCCAGTTTCTCATAAAGACTCCTTGTTGGATGCGAATATAAATGTAGCATATAGCCAAAAGCAGGATAGTGGCAGCAATGCTTAAACAGACGGGGCACCAGTGCCCAATCACATACTTTTGGAGATAAATAAAGTAAGCTTCAGCGCCTAGTCCTAAAGCAAGAAGCGGCAGCACAAAGGCCCCAAGCCATGGCTTATTTACTGAACCAATATGTAGCAAGGCGAGTGTACCGAAGAAAACAGCACCGCCAACTTCAAAAGGCATGCCGAATAAACGGTAATTGTGCGCTTGATTGCACGTCTCTGAACACAATTTCAGTGCAGAGACGGCAGTTAGAACAATGCCTGCGAAAATGAGGAGGCTTGCGAGCCAAAAAGGCCATCTTGAAGAGCTTTTTTCATTCGCTACAGGCATTGTTTTTCCGTACTTGTTAGAAGGACATCTCCGCTTTTAATCCACCGCGGATCAAAGCACTCTTATGGTTATCAAAGTCGGCTTCGAGGTCTAACATCCAAGTCAGACCGCATTGTGAGACATGGCAGCTTCTCAAACCGATAAAGGCAATACCTATTTCGTTCCAGCTTCCGTCATAGAAGGTGATCGATTGATCGAGCAGATTTCCATGCAGTTTCTTATCGCCCAAGCGGTATCTGCCTTCTAAACCTGCATAAGGTGTTAAGGTTACGCAGCTATCGCAAGCAGTAAAGGTGAAAGGCACTGCAAGCTCAGTAGAGGCTGTGAGCAGGTGAATGTCGTGTCCTTTAACGCTCAAGTTTGTTGCGCTGCCTTTTTCTTTGTAGCTATCGAGGAACAAACCTGAGTAGCGTATATCACCGCTAACGATTGGTTTAAAGCTGAAGATTTCAAACTCTCGACCGATGCGGAGTTCGGGAGCGACAAATCCGCCGTTAAACTTCGTTTTAGCGTACTCTACGCCGCCTTCAACCAGGTTGTTCATCACTTTTCTCTTAGAACGTTGGTTCAATGAACCGCCGGAAATTGCAAAGCGAACAAAGTTGCCGCAGAAATCGCCATCCAGGTACAAACCACCGAAGCCGCTTGTGTTCTTTAACACATGCGTATGGTGCTTTACATGAGCATCGCCATAGCTTCCGCCGCCGAATAAACCAAGCTTCCAATCGCAGAAGAGCGTGGTTTCAAGACCTGCCATACCGCCTTCCAGACCGTTAACGAAATCGACTGTTCTGTGCTGAAGACTGCGCTCTCTATAGCTGCCAAATCCGCGCACCCATGCACCCCAATCGTCATTCAAGTCATAGTAATCGCAGCACTCATCGCAATCGAAGCAATATTGGCTTCCCAGATTGTTCATGATGACGGAAGTCAAGTCGTCGAGGATATCTACTTCCATCGCAAAGCCTGTACGGTCTACTACAGCAATTAAGTTGCCGCTTTCAGCCAACAATCCGCCTTGAGTTGTGATAGTTGTAAATGAATTGCTTCCAAGAGATGTAGTTAATGCAAGGTTTAATCCTTTTTGTACGTTCAATGTTGCCGGATTTACTGTGATTACGGCACCTTGAATGTTAGATCTGCGCTGTAGATTCAAGACTGGATTTTCACCGGCAAATGTGATCGCTGTACTTCCCAAACCTGTGCTAACGATAGTTCCTGAGTTGGTGAGGATTGTGTTTGCACCGGATGAAAGCACGCCTGCAGAAGCAACGCCGGTTGCTTCAAGAATGCCTTTGTTTGTGATCGTTGTATCGGTGCTTTGAGTGAGGACAGCATAAGCTGCAGCACCTGAAGTTTGAATTAAACCGTAGTTCGTGATCGTGCTACGATCTGCTGCGTTAACGGCTGCAATACCATACGCTGCAGCTCCCGATGTGATGATATCACCGTAGTTACGCGCAGTAGGTCCAGGCACAGTTGCAGGCACGGGTCCTGTGAGCAACATCCCAAATGCTGCAGCGCCATAAGTTCTAATGGATCCGTTGTTTGTAGCTAAAGAACCGCCCGTTACTATAATCCCAGCGCCTATTGGAGGAGCTCCGCCGCCTGTTGTGATGATCGTTCCATTGTTTGTGATCGTTTGCACACCGGCACTAGACGCTACGCCCGGAGCTAAGTTTGAAATGATCGTACCGCCCTGCTCAATCAGTCCTGTATCGCCATTCGTATTTAACGTCTGTCCGCCTACAACCTGGCCCTCTTCCACTACAAAGCTATCGGCTGGAAGGGTCATCGGCATGGTTAATACAAGTGAAGAAATCATGACGCTCATCACTTTCTTCGAAAAATGGAACTTGCTAATGCGGTTCATCAATATGTTCTCCTGGTTCTAAATCATACCCATATAGGCTGATCAAAATTTACTTTATATATGGAAGATCCAGGAATTTACGTAAAGAGATTTATAATATACCCGTGCCCGCAAAACCCGTGCCCGCAAAACCCGTGCCCGTGAGCGTGCCCGTGCCCGTGCCCGAATTAACGGAAGGAACGTCACATAGGTTACAGAAAGGAAATGCACATAGGTAACACTATTGGTATTTCGGGCACGCTCACGGGCACGGGCACGGGTTAATTCGGGCACGCTCACGGGCACGGGCACGCTTACGGGCAAGGGTTCTTCTATTGATTCATAGTGAGAAAGTAGCGGCAGCCGGGCTTGAACCGACGACACACGGATTATGATTCCGTTGCTCTACCGACTGAGCTATGCCGCTTTATTGAGATAAAAAACAGGCGCTTCATATGAAGCGCCTGGTATTAGCGGGGGAAGGATTCGAACCTCCGACCTTTGGGTTATGAGCCCAACGAGCTAACCCCTGCTCCACCCCGCGGTGCAAAAGTAAGGTTATATTAACCAACGGACGATTTAACTGCAATGAGAAATCAAAGATTCGTAAGTTTTTTGTGTAGCACCCTGTGAATTATGGAGGATGCTAAATGCATTTTCACCCCTTTCAGCGCATTCTTGAGGGGATTTGAGCAATCTGTCCACTTCATCGATTAATTGGTCGGAGGAAGTTTGGATTCCAGCTTTTTTCGATGCAAGCAAGGCAACAAAATCGTTCTGATTGTGCATATAGGGACCAAATAAGAGCGGTTTTTTGTAGTAGGCGGGCTCAAATATGTTGTGGCCTCCGATACCCGGGACAAAACTACCGCAGACGATGGCGATTTTCGCTTTTGCATAGCAGAAATTGAGCAGGCCCATTTTATCGACGAGGCACACTTGTGCCGATGGGTCTTGATTGGATGAGTAGCGCATCATGGAGAGGCCGTTCGATTGAATTAATGCGGCCACATCATCAAACCGTTCCGGGTGCCGGGGAACAATAACCAGCTTCAATTGTGGATGATCTTGCTTAAGCTTTTTATAGGTCTTCAAAATGATCTCTTCTTCTCCTCTATGAGTCGATCCAGCGACTAAGAGAGGGGCGCTGCCTATAAAGTCTTTTAAAAACTCGGGATCTTCTTTGGGAACGACAGTATCCAATTTGATATTGCCTGCGACTGTAATGCGCTCTTTCGGCAATCCAAGTTCTTCAAACCTTTGGGCGTATTCTTCTGATTGGACGTATGCCTCATCAAAGAAGGAGAGCAGGCGCCGGGAGAACTTTGGAAAAAGTTTAAAGCGGTTGAACGATTTTTCAGACATCTTCCCATTAGTCAAAAAGATTTTGGCGCCATTTTTTTTCGATTCATCCAAAAAGTTAAACCAGAAGTCTGTTTCGCACAGGATCACGATGTCAGGACGAAGTTTTCTAACAATCGGTCGTATAATCCAGGAAAAATCTAGCGGCATAAGTCGATGGCAGAAGGCAAATGGCAGACTTCTTTTAGCTTCTTCGTGGCCAGTATCGGTAATGTTAGTGATTAAAATGTCCGGTTTTAAAGGGGAGTCGTACAATTTTTTAGCTAGAGGAGCGATTGCGCGCGTTTCACCAACTGAAACGGTGTGAATCCAGATCAGAGGCTTCGATCCTCTTTCAATTCCTTTGAATGCAATGCCGGTTCTTTTTTGAAAGAAGTTTTTGTATTTGCCATAGCGAATTCTCTCGTAGAAGAGCTTGGGGATCGCGCAAAGTCCAATAGTATAAAGCGCTAATTCATAGGTTATCATATGGATATGGTCGCAGATTAGAGATATATTTGTCCAAAAATTGCAAATATCGTTCCGATGCTTTATGCTTCATGCCCATGAGCAAACGAAAAGAAAATGCGATTGGAATTATTCCTGCCCGTTTCCAAAGCAGCCGGTTTCCGGGCAAACCTCTAGCGCTAATCAGTGGAATCTCTTTAATCCGACGTGTGTATGAAAACGCAAAAAAATGTGTAGCGCTGGATGAAGTCGTCGTCGCAACTGATGATGAAAGGATCCTAAAGCATGTCAAAGGCTTTGGAGGCCATGCTGTATTGACCTCTACCCATTGCGAATCAGGCACAGACAGGCTTGCAGAAGCATGTGCCCATCATGAGATCTGCCAAGGTTATCCTATCGTGGTCAATGTTCAGGGGGACGAGCCGTGCCTGCCTCTTGAAGCGATCGAAAAGGTAGTAGAAATGCTGCATCGAGATCCTGAAGCTGTGTGCGCTACGACGATCGCTCATTTAACTAGTGAAATCGACGCAATGAACAGCTCCGTTGTCAAAGTGGTCAAAGACATCCATGACAACGCGTTGTATTTTAGCCGCTCACTGATACCCGGAAATCAGTCGCGCCATTTCAATGCCTCAGTGGAGTATTTCAGGCACATGGGTCTCTATGGGTATCGAGCCGAGTTTTTACAAACCTATGGAAAATTGCCGGCCACTCCATTGCAGCTCGCAGAAAGTCTGGAGCAGCTTAAAGTGCTGGAAAATGGTTATAAAATGAAAGTCGCTTTGGTCGATCGCCAAAGCATAGACGTAAATCATCCTGAAGACATTCAAAAAGTTGAGAAATATATATGGGAACAAAATTCATCTTTGTAACAGGGGGCGTTTGTTCCTCTTTGGGTAAGGGATTAACCTGCGCCTCAATTGGTATGCTGCTGGAGCGAAAAGGGTTGAAGGTTGCGATTCTGAAACTCGACCCTTACTTAAACGTCGATCCGGGAACCATGAGTCCATATCAGCATGGCGAAGTGTACGTGACAGATGATGGCGCTGAGACCGACCTCGATTTAGGGCACTATTTCCGCTACACGAACTGCAAGCTTTCATCACTCTCGAATGCCACTTCAGGTCAGATCTACAACACGGTAATCCGCAGAGAGCGCCGTGGAGATTACTTAGGCAAAACCGTTCAAGTGATTCCTCACATTACTGACGAGATTAAGCAGAGAATCATTAATGTTTCCAAACAAGAGGTTCAGCCGGATGTCGTCTTGGTTGAGATCGGCGGCACAGCAGGTGATATTGAATCGCTGCCTTACATGGAAGCGATTCGCCAGTTCCGCTATGAGCATCCTGGCTTTTCGATCAACATCCACCTTACTTATGTTCCTTACCTGAAAGCAGCAGGTGAAGTGAAAACAAAGCCCACACAATACTCTGTGCAGGGATTGCGTGCAATCGGCTTAATGCCTGACCTGTTGATTTGCCGTTCTGAAGTGCCTCTGTCAGATGAAGTAAAAGAAAAAATCAGCCAATTCTGCAGCGTGCCTCGCAATGCCGTATTTGACGAAGTAGACGTTGCTCATAGCATCTACGAAGTGCCTTTGGACCTGAAACGCCAAAAAATTGACGATGCAATTGTCGATATGTTGGGCTTAAAAAATGGCCCTGTTGATCTTTCCGATTGGACAAAGCTGATTGAAACGATCAAAAACCCGAAAGGGGAGGTGACCGTTGCAATCGTTGGAAAGTATGTGCAGCATCAGGACGCCTACAAGTCAGTGTTTGAAGCGTTGGATCACGGAGCCCTTGCAAGCGGCTACAAATTGAAACTGAAGTGCATTGAAGCAGATCGTTTGGAAGCTGAAGATAACATCGCCAAGGAGCTTCAAGGATGCGATGGATGTTTAGTTCCCGGAGGCTTTGGAGAAAGAGGCTGGGAAGGCAAGATCATGACCGCAAAACACTGCAGGGATAACAAAATCCCTTACTTCGGTATCTGCTTAGGTATGCAAGTGATGGCTGTAGAATTTGCAAGACATGTTCTTAACCACAAAGACGCAAACTCGACCGAGATCGATGCCTACACAAAAAATCCTGTGATTTCCCTTCTTACAGAGCAGCGTGAGATCACTGACTTGGGTGGAACGATGCGCTTGGGAGCCTACCCTTGCAAACTCAAGAAGGGCTCAAAAGCAGCTAAAGCCTACGATGCAGACTTGATCTCGGAAAGACATCGCCATCGCTATGAATTCAACAACAAATACCAAGTCGACATGGAGAATGCAGGATTTGAAATCACCGGTTCTCTTGAAAATGGCAATTTGTGCGAAATCGCAGAAATCAAAGGGCACCCTTGGATGGTAGGCGTCCAATTCCACCCGGAATTTAAATCGAAGCCGATCCAACCGCACCCGCTGTTTAAGGAATTCATCAAAGCCACCATAGCACATAAAACGAAGACTCATGCCAAGTAAAGACAAAAGAATCTTCGGAATCGATTATGGGATGGCAAGGCTTGGGCTTGCGGTCAGCGATGCAAGCCAAAAAATTGCTTTTCCCTTACAATTCCTAAAAGCGGAAAAGAAGGCAGAATTCACGGTAAAGAATCTGCTCGCGTTCATCGATGTTTACTGCAAGAACTACTATTCAGAGATCGCTTTGATCGTCATTGGCATGCCATTCATGATGGATGGCAGCAAGGGGATGCTGGCAGATGAGGTCGATCATTTCGCGGCTATCTTAAAAACGATGACCTCTATCCCCGTTGTCACATGGGATGAGAGGTTGACGACAGTGATGGCGGAACGTTCACTAAGAGAGTCCACACTGACGAGAAAGAAGAGAGCCAAGGTAGTAGATAGCATTTCTGCAGGGCTGATGCTGCAAAATTATCTCGATTCAAAACACGCATCTGGATAAGATGGCATCTTATGGAAAATATCAGTACAGAACTCGGCAGACAGGTCAAAGCTCCTGAGCCTTGCGTTTTAGTGATTTTCGGAGCCACCGGCGACTTGACATCGAGAAAACTGTTTCCGGCCTTATATAACTTGGAAAGAGAAGGTTTTCTTCCGAAAAATTTTGCCTGCGTAGGTTTTGCTCGGCGCGAAAAAGACAATGCCCTCTTCCGCAGTGAAATGAAGGAAGCAGTCAACAGCTTTTCCCGCAACAAACCGGTCGAAGAGGGGATCTGGAATAAGTTTGAAAATCAGATTTTTTATCACGTTTCCGAATTCCACGAAGATGAAGGCTATCAGAGTTTAAAGAAGTTGCTCGAAGAACTCGATCAAAAATTTGGAACCAAAGGCAACCGCGTCTTCTACCTGTCGACGCCACCCAGTTATTTCCCTCTGATTGTTGAAAAGCTCGCTAAAAACGATCTCATCTACAATCCGGCTGAAGTGAAGGACAAATCCTCGCGAGTGATCATTGAAAAGCCTTTTGGACACGATTTAAAATCCGCCATACAGCTCCAGAAAGAACTCACCAATTACTTAAGCGAATCGCAAATTTTCCGTATCGACCACTATCTGGGCAAAGAGACCGTCCAAAACCTCTTGGTTTTCCGTTTCTGCAACCCCATCTTTGAGTTTCTATTTAACAACAACAACATCGACAACGTGCAGATCAGCGTCTCTGAAGAACTTGGCATTGGAACGCGCGGAAAATTTTGGGAAGAAGCGGGAATGTTGCGAGACATGGTGCAAAACCACGTCATGCAGTTATTATCGCTCATTGCCATGGAGCCGCCCGCATCCATGAAAGCTTCTGCTATCCACGATGAAAAGGTGAAGGTGTTGAACTCAATCCGCCTGATCAAGGAAGAGGATTTCGATAAATATGCCGTTCGAGGGCAATATGGCCCTGGCATCATCAATGTTCAACCTGTCTGTGGATATCGTGAAGAGGCGAATGTCAACCCGGAATCCAATGTTGAAACCTATGCAGCTTTACAGCTCTTCATTGACAATTGGCGCTGGGAAGGCGTTCCATTCTACTTAAGGGCCGGCAAGCGCTTGTCTAAAAGGACGACGGAAATCGCTGTGAGCTTCAAACACGCGCCGGGCTTCGTTGCAAAGCAATTGGGCCAACATTTGAATGCCAACCTGATTGTCATCCGCATACAACCTGATGAAGGTATCTCTCTACGCATCAATTGTAAAGCACCTGGACCAAGCAGCCCCATTCAACCTGTGAAAATGGATTTCAAATATGGCTCCTATTTTGGAGCTCAGCCGCCCGAAGCTTATGAGCGCCTTATCTGCGATTGCATGGCAGGAGACAGCACGCTCTTTGCGCGCGATGACGAGGTGATTGCTTCTTGGCGCATCTTAACCCCAATCCTTGAGTATTGGGAAAAGAACAAAGCGAAGTTTCCCAACTACGCATCAGGTTCCTTAGGCCCTAAAGAGGCCGATGAGATGCTTGAACGCGAAGGAAGAATCTGGAGAGTCCTGTGACGGCTCGCTTATTCACTTTTGATGTTCGAAGAAAGATGGCGATCTTGCCAACGGAAGAGGAAGCGATCCAGTACTCAGCCGAATATATAGTCAAGGTCGCAAACGACGCGATCGAAAAACGCGGCGCATTTTATGTTGCACTGTCCGGAGGAAGCACTCCAAAAGCAATTTATAACGTCCTCATCACTCAATTTAGCGATGCAATCGATTGGACCAAAGTGCATCTGTTCTTCAGCGATGAAAGGGCAGTCGCTCCAAATAACCCTGAGAGCAATTTCAAAATGGCAATGGATGCCGGATTTGATCGATTACCCATCCCTAAATCGCAGATCCATCGCATGCAAGCTGAAAGCGAAATTGAAAATGGGGCACTTGCCTATGAAGACCTTTTAACTCAGCTTCCGGGTTCCCTGTTCGATCTCGTCATGCTTGGCATGGGGGACGACGGCCACACAGCTTCCCTATTTCCCAGAACACATGGACTCCATGCAGAAGATCGATTGGTGATCGCCAACTTCATTCCTAGCAAAGACGTCTGGAGAATGAGTTTAACAATGGACTGCATTAACCATTCGCGCTCCATCCTCGTCTGCATTTTCGGTGAAAAGAAAGCGCCTATGGTGAAAAAAGTCTTTTATGGTCCCTACATTCCGGATGACCTGCCCATTCAGCGCGTAGGCACTGAAATCAATCCTGCCTTATTTGTCATGGACAAACCCGCCGCATTTTTTAACTTCAACAACAAAACCTAAAATCCCTATGAAAAAACTACTCCTTATCAGTGCTCTAGCTTGCGCATTGAACCTACACGCAGATAACCTGGGTACTGTCGAATACTCACTGCAACCCACATTTTCTAATTGGAATATATTCGAAGAAACAAAAACCGGCCCTCTCAACACAATCATCTACACACCTAAAGGAGTACCTCAAACGGAAACTCCGGAACTCTTCGTCGTCATCTCAACAAATCAGCCAAGAGGCTCTACCAATCCCGAACAAATCCGACAAGAAATCCAAAATAGCTTCCCTGGCATGGAAGTGCAAGTTGATATGTTAAAACAAGACAATGACGTCACACTTTACACATGGAGCGTATCTAAAGGAGATAAAGCCCTCTCAGGTATCACTAAAGGCTTCAACACAAATCCCGGGACAGTCATTATGACCTACCAAACCCTTAATAAACTCACAGACGAAACCAAAGCCAATTGGCTAAAAGTCATCTCAGACGCTCACGTGAAATAAAAGCCCAGATTTCCGAGAATTAATACACAAAGATTAGGCCAAATGTAATTATTTTGACGAATTGACAGAAAATGACAATGATGCTATTATTTGACATATGGTGAAAGCGAGAAAGCTTGATAACGTTGTACTCTTAGCAAAAAAACTCATGCAAAAAGGCGCTTACGTCATCAGTAATCATGCAAAACTTAGGCAAGGAGAACGAAACTTCACTATTGAGGACATAAGAAACATCCTTGGCACAGGTCATCATGAGAAAAGAAAAGATGAATATAAAGAAGAGTATGATGATTGGAATTACGCAATTAGAGGAAAAACTTTAGACAACGATCAGGCTCGAATTTGTATTGCATTCATAGAAAATAAGCATTTTGTAGTCATTACAGTAATTAGATTGGAGGTATAGGATGAAAAAAATAACATACAACGGACTGGGTTTTCCAATCATTTTGGAGGGGGTAAAGACTCGAGAATTTCGTGGTGAAATCCTACCTGACATCAATCACCGTAAACTTGAAGATTTGGTGTTTAAGACGCTTTTATGGTTGCCAGCACACTTTTCCGGAGCTCATCTTTCTTTTGTTCGAGGTTACATGGGATTGTCCCAAAAAGAGTTTGCAACCATGTTGGGTTTAAAAACCCATGCTACAATTTCAGGATGGGAACTTAAAGACAGTAAAGCCACCGGAATGTTGGGCACTACAGAAGTAGTAGTTCGATTACTCATGGCGGAGTTTATTGGAGAAAATTTTGCCAAGCATTTCAGGGAATTTCTTGAAATTTCTTCTCCTCCAAAAAACATAGAACTAAAGGTCGCATAAGGCGCAGTTTCCTGCGCCTTTTTCTTTACAGAGCACTAGAACGGGTCATGCGAGATACGATGTAAATCGAGAACAGTCCGGCAAAGAAGGCTGGGATAATGTTGGGGATGGTGATGCTGGAGAGGTAGGGGTTCATGATTGGCCAGAAACCTGAGACCAGACCACCGACGAGGATCCCTGCGATGGCGCCTTGGCGGTTGGCTTTGCTATCGTAAAGCGAGGTGATCACGAGCGGACCGAAGGAGCTGCCTAGGCCTGACCAAGCATACAGAACCATCGAAGAGATGGTTGAGTTAGTAAAGCTTGCGATTAGGAATGCACATAGGGAGATGAGCAAGACTGAGGCGCGTGACGCACGAAGCAATTCTAGTGGTGAGGCGTTTTTTTTGAAGATGTGTTTGTAGAAATCTTCACTCAAAACAGAGGCGCATACGAGGATTTGTGAGTCCATGGTCGACATATTTGCTGCGATCATACCGCAGAGGAAAAATCCAACGAGGAATGGGTGGAAAAGCACTTTTACAATTTCCACAAATACAAGCTCTGGCTTCTGCAAACCATCTGGGAAAAAGGCTAAGCCAACCAACCCGATCAATCCCGCAGCAGATAATGACAGGATCTGCCATGTCATCCCAAGGTATTTGGCTTTGGTCATTTCACTTGGAGACTTGATTCCCATGAATTTTGTAATGATGTGTGGCTGACCGAAATAGCCTAGACCGAACATCAAGATCGAAAAGATGATCCCCATAAATCCATACATGGAGGCAGAATCGATCCAATCAAGTGAAATAGATCGTGTGTCTGCTATAATTTTAATCGAGTTCCAGCCTTCCGGAAGGTGCAAGTAGGAGAGAATGGCAACAAGTGCAATAACAAAGAGCAAGAACATGCCTTGAACAAAGTCCGTCCATGCAACAGTAATAAATCCACCAAAGAACACATAAGTCAATACGACGAAGGTTGCAATGGAAATTCCCAGATAATAATCAATTCCAAAAATCGAGTTGAACAGTAACCCCATTGCATAGAGCCCTGAGCCAAGATAAATGGTTAAATAGACAAGAGACATCAAGGCTGTGAGTACTCTTAATACTCCTGTGTTGTCCATAAATCGTCTTTCGAAGAAGGTAGAGAGGGTAAAGCTGTTGTATTTTTCCGTTTCTCTTCGAAGCTTTTCCGCAATGAACTGCCAGTTTAAAAACATTCCGAGGATCAACCCAAGTGCGATCCAAAATCCCGGTAATCCTTTAATGAATAGTGCTGCAGGGAATGCCATAAAGAGCCAGGCACTCATATCGCTCGCATGAGCAGAGAGTGCTGTGAGCCAAAAGTTTAATGAGCGATTCCCAACAATAAAGTCAGCTGAGGACGTTTGTTTTTTATGTGAGAACAACCCTATTGCTAACAAAATTAAAAAGTAGAGAAAGAAAGCAAAAACGATCTGATTGTGCATATTAATCCTGCAATTCGAAGTATCTTAAGTAGACGCAATCATTCCAAAAGAAGAGCCAAATGTCAAGCTGCGATTTAAGTTTTAATTAAGTAAAGGTGGACATTTCTCGTAGTCGGCTGTTTTTTCTGCCAAAAGTTCAATTCGCTTCCGAGCATCGTAGCCATCAGCGCCATGGGATCTTTGCCAAACTGTCTGAACACGCGGTTCAACCACTCTTTGATGGCAGCTCTCGAAGGAAATGCATCCTCAAGCTCTTGATTGTAAAGCAAGACGAGATCTCCACTAGCAAACGAATGCTTATCGCCATCCGGCAGAAAGCGCATCTGTTGCAATGACCAGAAAATCGGCAATGGCATCGATTGAGTTCGGACGTCCAGCTGTTTCTCAGAAAAATTAAAATCGAGGTCTGCCTGGCTGAAGTTACCATTCTCTCCACTCAAAAGGTGATAGATACCTTCAAACCCCTCCTCATGACTCTGCTGGAAGGTAAGATTAATATGATCTTTGCCTTGATCAATCAACAGCTTTGCGCCATACCCTAATGTGCTACTAGAGGAAGCAATATGTTTAATAGCCAGTCTAGGGTCATGGAACTGTTCAATCACCACATCCAGCATGCGATGCTGCAAGAGAAGAGCACACTCTTGCTCTCCAAATAAAACTTCTCTTGAATAGGAGATGTCTCTTAAACGGTTGATGTTTTCTAGCAAGCATTCGCGCATCGTGTTGTATGTGTTTGCTAAATCGACGATCTCTTTTGGCCCTGAAACGGAAATTTTCTCCTCATATTCGCCGGCTGCAAGAGATAAAGCTGCTTCCTTCAACTTCTGCACAGGTTCGCTGATTTTATTCGTGATCAAATAAACAACCGATCCAACCAGGATTAACGAAACGATGGAGGCTCCCACGATCAAAAGAACGGCTCGGTGGATCATGTGGTTGAAAATATCTAAGTTTAGATTTGACCCGACCAAAGCATACACCTGGCGTTTGCTGTTGAACAGGGGAGCGTAACCACTCATGTAGAGGTCATTAGTTCCTTTTGCTTCATAGATTGAGGTTGCAAAAGCTTTTGGATCTTTGTAGAGGACCTGTTCGTTCGATTCGCTA
>JBKEAL010000240.1:0-1841 GCA_047972195.1 Parachlamydiaceae bacterium | reverse complement strand
GCCAATGAGGAAGGCGTCATTCGCTATTTTTTGACAGCTGCAGCTATAGGCATTTTATTCAAAGAAGGCGCTTCGATTTCGGCAGCAGAAATGGGCTGCATGGGAGAAGTGGGTGTCGCTTGTTCCATGGCAGCGGGCGGACTGACGGCAGCGCTTGGAGGCACAAATCTTCAGATTGAAAATGCAGCAGAAATTGGCATGGAGCATAATTTAGGTATGACCTGCGATCCAATCAAGGGCTTGGTGCAGATTCCTTGTATTGAACGGAACACCATGGGTGCAATCAAGGCAATCAATGCTTCCAAATTGGCGTTGAGAGGCGATGGAATCCATCACGTCTCTCTGGATCAAGTGATCAACACCATGCGTGCCACCGGCCAGGACATGAAGTCTATTTACAAAGAAACTTCTTTGGGGGGACTCGCTGTCAACGTGCCAGAATGTTAAACGGAGAGTGCAAAGTGAAAACAGAAGACCGTGAATGCGTTGTGTTAAGCAATGAAGGGCAGAAGATATTCGGTATTCTTCATTTGCCTAGCCAGGTAAAGAATCCGCCTTGCGTATTGATTTGCCATGGTTTAGGCGGCCACAAAACAGGGCGTTATAGGGTCTATGTAGAGCTTGCAGAAGCACTCGTTGAGCATGGAATTGCGGCATTTCGTTTCGATTTTAGGGGGTCGGGAGATAGCGAAGGCAGCTTTATTGACATGACCCTTCAGGGAGAAATCAGCGATGCGATCAAAGCACTGGAGCACTTGCAAAATGAGCCTCGGATCGACCAAAATCGCATCGGGATATTTGGCCGTTCCTTGGGCGGTGCAATCGCCGTTATTGTCGCCGCGCGATTTGGCAAAACAAAAAGTATGGCGCTTTGGGCTCCTATGTATAGCGGAGAGGATTGGCTTCACTTATGGGAAAAGATCCAGGCAGGAGATCTTTCGATGGAAGAGTCGGAAGAGCTGAGAAGGATCAATGGTCAAGTGGCTAGCATCGACTTTTACGGTCAGATGTTTAAGATGCGCATTGATAATGAATTAAAAGAACTGATGCATGTCCCTCTTCTCCTAATGCATGGAGAGGTGGATGAGGTGATCTCGTCCAACCACTCAGATAATTATGTTAAGGAGCGTTTACTCTCAGGAACAAAGACGGAACTGATTAAGTTGCCTCATGGTGACCATGACTTTACCTTTTCAAAGGAAAGGACCTACGCGATTATGAGAACTGCAGAGTGGTTCAGGGAAACACTATGAAGAGCTTTGCGGAGAAGCGTCGAGAGTGGAAGCCAGAGCTTCCTCCGATCTTTGCAGCGATGGCTGGGCTTACAGTTCAACCAAGCGATGAGGTACATGTAGACTCCAAGATCGCACCGTTATTTCCTCATCTGCAAGAGAGATCGTGTGCTGTTTTAGTGAAGGGCGGAACGAGGCGGAAGCTGAAGATAGGGGCTCTCTTTTCAGGCGGCCCTGCAGCGGGCGGGCACAATGTGCTCTCAGGGCTCTTTGATGCATTGCAATCGTTTAGCCAGGATTCCTCGCTCATCGGATTTTTGAATGGCCCGTCCGGTCTGGTTGAGAATGAGTTTAAAATCTTAGATAAAGCAACAATTGATGCTTTTAGAAACCAAGGGGGATTCAACCTCCTGGGTACGGGTCGCACCAAGTTGGAAAAGGAAGGGCAGTTTGCCGCCTGCCTTGAGACGGCTAAGAATCATGAGTTGGATGGAATTGTGATCATTGGCGGTGACGATTCCAACACGAATGCGGCATTTTTGGCGGATTATCTCCTTGCGCAAGGATCAAAAACGAGTGTTGTAGGAGTGCCTAAAACAATCGATGGCG
>JBKEAL010000231.1:0-8765 GCA_047972195.1 Parachlamydiaceae bacterium | reverse complement strand
CTTCCTGTATAGTCATAATTGTATTTCATCTAGTCCTCCTTTGGAAATTTTGCTAGTTCCCTTAGGAGGACTTTTATCATTTCTGACTTAAACTTGAATACAGCATAGGAACTTTGTGTTTGCCATTATATTAAAACAATTTGAAACACAAAGACACAAAGGCACAAAGAGTAAGCATTCAGCAATTAACTTATCGCGATTAGCGCTTCGTAAATTCGATGGAGAATTTTTCTGGGCCGGGCATTGATTGCTTTTCGGGATGGATCGTTGCGAAAACGACCGATTTGTTAGTGCGGAGGATCCAACCGGTTGGCTGCTTTTCGATGCCTTGCAAGCTTTCTCCGCTATCGAGAAACTGATTCAGCTTGCTGTCATTTAGGATCGCTTTGAGCTCTGCTACGTCCTGCCATACGGGAGGAAGAAGAGCTGTAAGCGCTGAAGTGGCTCCGAGAGCCAAGAAAAAGAGTAATTGTTTCATATGGCTTTGTATAGCCAATTACTCGATTATTTTCCCAGATTATTTTAAAAATGGATGCGTCTACTTAATTGCTTGTGGCGGATGAAGTAGTAGAGTACACCAGCTGCGGCTGCAATCGCCCACACAATCAATCGAGAAGGAACGAGAGTCGGATAGGGCTCTTGCGCAGGTCTTCCAATTCTATCTCCCGGAGGCCAGAAAATGAATTCGGGAACCCCTTGTAAATTGTTTTGAGGCACATAACCGAACACGCGGCTATCTCCGCTCATGGCGTGGTTATCTCCTAGAACAAGGTAGCTTTTTTCCGGAAGGGTCAATCCAAAGTGTTTTAAATAGTCTTGGGTCAGCTGAGGCGCGCCTTGGTCTTTGAAGGCTACGTAAAAAGAGTCTTTCTCTTCGCGTGTTTGTTCGGAATCAGCAAATTTTTTCAGCTGCTCGCTCTCTTTGGAAAAGAGGGGATAGCCAAGCACGTAAAAATCGCCATCTCTGAAATAGGCATAACGGGAAGGCAAGGCTCTGCCGCCCGGTTGAAACGCGTGGTCCCATTGAATGCCGAGGTTGTAGAGCGTTTGCACATTTTTGACGTTGTAGATGGGATGGTCCTTGGAAAGCTCCGAAGTGATCCCGCCAAATCCGACGGAATACGCTTTCCCGTGGTAAAACTCATAGGTTCCGTTGGGAACGCCATTTAAGTCGATCCCAAATCCAGAGGGTCTGCTCTCAAGGCTATATTTCTGCACCCGGCCATTCTCTACGAGGAAGCGTGCGGTGTAGAGCGTGTCCATCAGTTTTTGCAGTTCGTTTTGCTCCAAAGGAAGTGCGCTTTTCAATGTCTTAGGGAAGCTCTTTGGCGTGCCTCCATGCGAAAAGTCGAGGTGAGGCGTATGGCGCAAAACGAGGTAGTAGGGCGCCTCTCCGCTTAATGATCTGAGTTCAGGGTCTTTAGCCATCTCTGCCTTGCTGTAGAGCTGCGTCATCGCAAACCCGCGCATGCCGAACAGGTCACTTAGGGTTTGTACAGTATCGTGAGGGGTTTTTGCTGCAGAAAGATGGTCGTCCACCCACTCTGTGCCATTAAATACCTGTCCTGACAGCTGTCCATTTGGCTTTAAGATCACTTTTCCAAGAGGTTGGTAATAATAGTAGAGCAGAAATTCGTTGGGATTGATCTTTTTCGGCTGACCTTCAAAGCCGATGAAGGGGATATGTTCCAAAGCGGCCACATAAGGGTCTTCCAAAAGTTCACTTAAGGGTTTGCCGTCCCTGTCTAATCCGTAGATTTTCCCGCCATAGAAGGTGACTTGGTCGCCCGGTTTCCCGATTAGGCGTTTTACATACCGTTTCTTGTAAGGAAAAACACCCAAAAAGGTCGTGTCTGTATCCATCAACGGTAGGTTATCGCCGGAAAAGATGATTGTGCCGCCGCGCTTGACCAGCTCTTCATTGAAGTAAAAATGGGCTGTTTCCATTGGGACATTCAAACCGAACTGTGTCTTTGAGACAGTCAAATGGTCTTGTTCTTTGAATGTGGGACGCATCGATCCGGTGGGGATTTCGTAAAGTTCAAACCACATTTGCCGGATAATCACAGCCGCGACTAAAGCTACCACCAAGGCAAGCGCAGATTCCGCCCATTTGAATAGGGTAGACGACTTGGGAAAATACTGCGCCATAGAGTGCTCTATTTCTTTGGCCGATGCAGTGGCGGATGCCTTGTCTTTGCGATCGATGGCGTTTTGCAAGCTCAAAAGCTTGGATTGGAACGATTCTTTGGCGCCTTCCTGAAGCCTTCCCTCGTACTTTTGGTACTGGTTATACGCTTTTTGAAGAAGGCTCTTGCATTGATGGAGTGAATAATATTTGGAAAATAGCATGAAAAAAGCGTAGCACATGCGCTATTAACAGGGTAGTGGGTTATTTGTACGGAAATTGTACGCAATTTTACCTAAAACGCTCCATAAAAAGGGGTTATTTTGGGGGAAAGTTGTGAATGGAGTGTCTGTAAAAAATCTCCTAGAGTGGGGATTTTATTGATTCAGGGTTAAGGATTTAGATGTAATTTTTTGATTCAAGCAGTTCATTTTCAGTAAATTACGTAAATGTAAACAACCCCTAAAACCCCCATCTTTCTCATTGGCAACTAGATGCGAACGAAATGTCAATAAGTTGTTAAACAGGAGCGGCGGAAAGCATATACGTTCTCAAAGCAATCCCTTCATATAAGAATGCGAATGCAGAGACACCAACCGTCGTGCTAGTTAAAGGCACTGCTACAGGGTCTGTAAGCTTCAAGTAACTATCTGCATCCTCTGGATAAGGCAAGGTAGCGTTTTTGACCATTTTGTATAGACTTCTAATCTCTTTAAAATATTCAGCTGCTTCTGGCGTATCGCAGTTATGATAATAGGAAGAACAAGCATCCCGTTCTTTATCTTCTTTACAACGTTGTAGCATGTCTATGTGAATGGTGGCGCTTACAGTCGCATAAAAATTGTCATATGTCGCAATCAATGGTGGATACAGGCAGTAGTTTTCTGCTAAGTAGTCCACTACGCAATCTTTCGTTTGCCAGGAAGTCTCATCATCTGTCGTTGAGGATACACCGCACAGATAATCTCTACCGGGAACCGATTCATTCATCGATATCGTAATCGTTGATCCATTGAGCGGAGCTAGACAATCGGATATAGAAACTCCAACATCTCCGGAAAGAAGGCTTTGGAAGGGTTGCTCTTCGGAATTGCAGACAATGCACGCGTTGGAAGTCATCTCTTCCGATGACTCCAAAACGAGCTTGCTGCAGGAATTTAAGATATTTTCTCTCAATTTATTTGTAGAGTTTTGGTTCTCGTAATAACGGATCAAATCTCCTTGAGCATTTCCTCGGTTGATCAAAATATAGGCAGTAGCAGTAATTAATGCGGCTGCTGTTGTAATTGCGGGCGACGGCCACTTTCGGGGACGACGGCAACGATTGACAGCATCCATTGTAAAAGCTCCCGGGATGGAGCAAAACAACCATACTCCTACAGGAAACATCAAGAAAGCATCCTCGAGAACAGCGTTTGGAATGTTAGTGACAGCATATGTAAGAGCCAAACTAGCTAAAACGGTGATCGCTAGCGCCACTGTGTACAAGACAGCCGCGGTTCCACCTTCCTCTTTCCCTCCTTCCCAACAATAAAATTGTACCGCACGCCCCTGCCAAAAACTCTTCCTGGGTCTTCCTTCTTCTTGCAGCAATAACTCCTCATCCACACCACGTCTACAGCAGGTAATCATGAATACGTCCTTTTTTTTAATAGGGACATTAACTTACCTGTCTATATTCTGCAATCAGGGTCTACGGAAATCCCTTTTGAGGGGAAGCGAGTTGTTCTCCGGAATCGACCACGCGCACCTTGCTTGGGCCGATGACGCCTCTGACTTGAAGCCAGTAGGGGAAGTAGGAGGGGTAGCGGCTGTTTTCTTCCGGAAGGTAGATTTCGATCAATTTGTTGGATAAAGGCGTTCCGTCTTCAGGCCATCTTGCGGAATACGCATTAAAGGAAACATCGGGCACTTCATGCCCTTCAAAGATGATCTTTGGCGCCCAGGGCTTTCTTCTGTCAGGCTGGTTGCCTCTTGGCTCCAGGCCCACCTTTTTTCTCTGGGCCAGGGGGATTTCCTGCAAATTGAGATGCAACAAGGTGAAAAGGAAGTTATCTCCCTCAGCAAGCGTGAAATAGCTTCTCTTGGTAAAGGAGTAGTACCGTTTGATCTCTCTATTCTGCAAATCCAGTTCATACAAGATCCAGGAACTGTGATAAGGCGCTCCCTGAGCCATCCATTCTTTCCAACTTTGCACTGCAAACTCCGCCTTTTGTGAAGGGATAGCTACCTCTTCCAGCAGGAGAGCGTTATTTGATTTGTCAAAGATATGGAACAGCGTCAGGCATTTCCCCTGAGCGACAACCACATAGTCGCCCTTTCGCCCTTTTTTCAACTGGTTTTGGATGAGATTCTCTTCAGCAGATAGCCACAACGAGCTCAAACAAAAAAGAAAGATCAGGTAAAACTTCATGCATCCATCTTACCTGATCCAGATATTAATGAAAGCCGTTCGAATTACATTTTCTTTCTCCACAGAGTAATTACCACATTTCTCTCAGTTATCCAATTTTTGTGTTCTGGTGTATTTAATGGTGGCCTATTATTATCCAGCTCATTTAAACGCTTTTGCAGATTATCCCAGCTCATATCCTTGTACTGATTTTCGAACTGCTTTTTCAGCACTTCGACCCGGCTGGGAGGTTTTCTTGTGGGACGAGAAGACATCTCAGTTTGGCTGCTTTTTTCTTCCGTTTTAGGAGGTTGTTCTGTAGGCTGCTTATCGGCCCATTCTTCCCACTCTGCAAACGCCTTCGCATCTTGATCATCTAGGGATTTTGAGCTTAAATCAAACTCCTCGAACCCAAATTCTTCTTGTTTACTTTCTGCTTGTTCAGATTCGAGAGTTCCCTCGCCTAGTTTTTTGGTGATCTCTTCAAGATCACTATCCTCTTCTGTCGGCATTAAATCGTATACGCTTTCTGAACGTTCACGAGGTTCTCGTGGATCAAAAGACTCTAAGACTTCTTCTTCATGTTCTTCTTTGTGCCCAAGTTCAGGTCCATCTTTAAATATGGTTTTCTTTAATTCAGAATCTTTCTTGAACATGGGTAATTTGTTAATTTTTTCCTGCAATTTTTTCACTGCGCTGCTATCTTTTAGTTTGGCTTTAATTTGCGATAATTTTGTAGATGCTTCTGTAAGTTTCCCCTTGATCTTTCCCTTCAACGCGTCGGTTTTACTTGCGTTTTTCGGGATCAAACTCTCATTTGGGAGTTTAGGTGTTTGGTCAATTTTGCCGCTATTCGGATCAATATTCATAACCGCTCCTTTCACATCATCTCTGACAATCGATGCAAATAGTGTGCCAGGTTTGCAACTTATGCAAATCTTTCTTAGAATGAGGAATTCAGTGTGAGGAGGCGTGATGCGACAATGGATAGTGTTAGGCTGCTTATGTTTGGCGGCGTGTTCTACTGAGGCGGATCGAAAAACTCAACGATTCAAGGCTTTGAATCAAGAGATAGAACAGGTGAAGACAGAGATCAACTCTGAGGAGAAGAAAGCTTTGAACGCCGAGGTGGAAGGCGAGGGGTTCATGAGGGGGGACTATGCCCAATTTGCCGAGGTTTTAGAAAAGTCGGAGCAGAGCGAAGAGCGCGCGCATAAGCTAAACGAGCAGTTGAAAAAACTGGAAGAGGAAAAAAAGCAGCTTGAATCGCAATAAATCGCTCGCTTTGCTGACAGATTTCTATCAACTTTCCATGGCCTATGCGTATTGGAAGTCGGGCATGGATAAAAAGGAATCCGTATTTCACCTCTCTTTCCGAAAACCACCATTTAAAGGGGGTTTTACAGTCGCTTGCGGCCTGGAGCAAGCGGTCTCCTTTTTGCAAGATTTCCGATACGATGATAGCGATTTAGCCTATCTGCAAGGCTTGGAGGACAGCTCAGGCAAGCCTTTTTTTGAAAAGGCGTTCTTAACCTACTTAAAAAAACTGAAGTTTGAATGCAGCGTCGATGCGGTTCCTGAGGGGACAGTGGTATTTCCCCATGAGCCTCTGTTGCGCATTGAGGGGCCTTTAATTCAGTGCCAGCTTTTTGAAAGCCCCTTGTTGAACCTGATCAATTTTCCAACTTTGATCGCGACGAAGGCAGCGAGGGTGGCCATTGCAGCAGAGGGCGGTTCCGTTTTTGAGTTTGGATTGCGCAGGGCTCAAGGAATTGACGGAGCGATGACCGCCTCGCGCGCAGCTTATGTGGGAGGGTGCGACGGCACATCAAACGTTTTAGCCGGGAAAGAGTTCGGCATTCCTGTGAGGGGAACCCACTCACACAGCTTTGTGATGGCATTTGATTCTGAAGAAGAGGCGTTCTCTACCTATGCCAAAGTCTTACCGGACAGCTGTGTGCTTTTGGTTGACACCTACAACAGCATCGAAGGAATCAAGCACGCCATTGACACAGGTAGAAAGCTAGAAAAACGCGGCCAGAAGTTGGGTGGAGTGCGCCTAGATTCGGGGGATTTAGCGTTTCTAAGCATTCAAGCGCGTAAAATGCTCGACGAAGCGGGCTTTAAGTCCGCTAAAATCGTTGCTAGCAATGAATTAGACGAGACAATCATCACGGAATTGAAACGACAAGGGGCTAAAATTGATGTGTGGGGCGTAGGCACCAATCTGGTTACAGCAAAAGACCAACCGGCACTTGACGGTGTGTACAAGCTTGCCGCCTTAAAAGATCCTGGAGAAAAGTGGACTTATAAACTCAAACTCTCAGAGCAAATGCTGAAGATTTCCAATCCGGGGATTTTGCAGGTGCGCCGTTTCATCGTAGGGCATGAATACGTCGCAGACACCATCTATAGCGAAGACCGCCCCATTAAAGGATCCTGCAAGCAGATCGACCTTGCAGACCTCTCTAAAGAGCTATCATTCGGAAAATCGATCGCCTACGAAGATCTTCTCGTCCCCATCTTCCGCAAAGGCAAGCTCGTCTATTCCCTACCTTCCCTAGAGGGTATCAGAAAAAGACGCGAAGAGCAGCTAAAGCACTTTCCAAAGGGTTTAAAACGCTTCCTGAACCCGCAACTCTATCCTGTAGGTATGGAGAAAGGCCTCTACGAAACGAAAATGCGCCTAATCCGCGAAATTCGCGAAAATAGCGGCATCGGAATGGTCAGCGAATAGAATGAGCTTTTTATATAATTCTTCCTTAGAATGAGGAAATGAGCGCTTTAATCTTAGTAGATTTGCAAAATGATTTTATGCCTGGAGGCGCGCTTGCGGTTAAAGATGGGTTGGATATCTTGCCGGCAGTCAATAAGCTTCTTGAGGTGCCTTTTGATGTAATTGTAGCGACTAAAGACTGGCACCCGGCGGATCATGGCAGCTTTGCCGAGACGCACCGAAGGAAAGTGGGCGATGTGATCGATCTTGAGGGGATTCCGCAGATTTTGTGGCCTGTGCATTGTGTTCAAGAGACTAATGGCGCAGAGTTTTGCTCTGGATGGGATCACAGCAAAGTGGAAGAAGTATTCCACAAGGGAATTGAGAGGAATGTCGATAGCTACAGCACATTTTTCGACAACGGCAATAGAAGAAGCACTGGCCTTGCAGATTATTTGAGGGATCGGGGAGTGAAAAGAGTGTTTTTGGCAGGGCTGGTTACTGAATACTGCGTTAAGTATTCAGTTCTGGATGCGATCAGGCTAGGGTTTGAGACGTTTGTAATCCCTGAAGGATGCCGAGGGGTTAACTTACATCCATTAGATGCGAAAACAGCATTGGAAGAGATGAAGAAGATGGGAGCGCATTTGGCCTCCCTGCAAGATGTAGAAAAAAAGGTTCGGGGCGGCGGGATTTGAACCCACGACCTCTTCGTCCCGAACGAAGCGCGCTAGCCAAACTGCGCTACGCCCCGATATAGATAGGAGTGTATAGGATGTTTCGCCTTGATAGCAAGTTGGTCGCCTTAGGGATTCTTTTAATTGCGGGATATGGTTCGATTGTTGCAGAAGATGCACCCGTAAAACCTCTTACAGAAACCATTGTAGAAGCATCAGGGCAGGCGGAAATCGGCGAACAAAAGGTTGATTACCGCGTGCAGTCGGGCACGTTGATCGTTAAAGATGAGAGCGGAAAGGACAAGGCGAGCCTGTTTTACACGGCCTATTTCCTGCGAGGCCAACCTAGTGCCGATCGGCCCATCACCTTTTGCTTCAATGGAGGCCCCGGAGCTTCCAGCGTCTGGCTGAACGTAGGGCTTGCGGGACCAAAAAAGCTAAAAGGGAAAGATGCTACCTTTCTTTCAGCACCCTATAGCTTAGAAAATAACCCCTCTTCATTCCTGGACGTCACGGATCTTGTGTTTATCGACCCGCCGGCCACGGGATTGAGCCACCAAACGCCCGGCATCGACAATAAGGCGTTTTTTGGCCTTGAAGAGGACATCGATCTGATGGCGAGCTTTATTAAGCTGTTTACGATCAAAGTCAAGCGGTGGGATTCACCTAAGTACATCATGGGCGAAAGCTATGGGGGCTTACGCGCCGCTTACGTCGCGTATCAATTGCATGATCAGGACGCCTACTTCCTGAATGGGCTCATTTTGGTATCTCCCGCTCTCGATATGCAAACAATTTGCTGGAACTTGGGCAATGAACTTCCTAGCAACAGTTTTTGGCCTGCATACGAAA
>JBKEAL010000095.1:0-19422 GCA_047972195.1 Parachlamydiaceae bacterium | reverse complement strand
TCGTAACACTTTATTTCGTGTTTTTTAAAGCTCCTGACTTGGCGATGACCCAAATCCTGGTGGAGGTGGTTACGGGAATGATGCTGTTAGTGATGGTATGGGTATTCAGGCGTGAAAAGCGTATTATCGAATCTCGTTGGAGATTCGGATTTCGATGGGCGGCAGCTGCCTTGGTTGCCGCAACCAGTGCAATGATCGTTCTGACTTATTCAGACAGGGAAATCTCTAAACCTCTTGCAGAATATTTTTTAACCTCATCTCTTCCTCTTGCAGATGGATCGAACTCCGTGAATGTGATTCTGGTCGATTTTAGAGGCATGGACACTTTAGGTGAGATCACGGTGCTGTTGATTGCAGCTATGGGAATTATTGGCCTTGTATCCAAAACTAAAAAACCGGAAATTTCCTTTGCAGGAAGGATGGATTTGATCCCTTCAGATATTTTAAGATCGTTAATTCCTGCTGTTTTCTTTACGATCAACTTTTTTGCACTGTATTTGCTCGTGCGCGGACACAATGAAGTGGGAGGTGGCTTCATCGCAGGGCTTGCAAGCGGGATAGCATTCATTTTGCTGGATTTTATTTTGCAGCTTGGCAACCTGAAGAAAATACTTCCAGTGAACCTTCTGTTATTTAGCGGGAGCGGCATCTTTCTCTCTTTCATGGTTGGAGTGCTGCCTATACTATTTGAAAAAGCATTTTTGACTCATAGCATCCTGGATCTCCCAACGGCACTGTTTTTTGATGTCGGCGTATTTGTTGCTGTTTTAGGCGTTGTGCTGATCGGGGTATTTGCCTTACGTTCAGATGCGTTAAGAGTGGATGGGCACCATGGTTAATGATTACGTAATTGTTATCGGGGTGCTCTTCTTCGTTGCCGTATTCCTGATTTTAAGCCGGACAAAATGGGAGATGGTGTTTGGCGTCGTCATTTTATCCAACGCAATCAATTTGCTGTTATTGGTGATGTCAGGACGTCCGGAAGGACGATCTCCGCCCATTATTTCTGAATCCAATGCACTTGATTATGTGGATCCGTTGCCGCAAGCGTTAGTTCTTACAGCAATTGTGATCGGATTTGGGCTATTGGCTCTTTTGATCGCTACAGTTTATAAAACCTCTACTGAGAGAGACAATGCTTCCGGAAAATAGCGCATTTATTCCCTTCCTCATTCCCTTTTTGGGAGCGATCCTGACTTTGTTTTTTCCTAAAGGGCGCTGGCTTGCCGTTTTGCTGCTTATCTCCTCTTTTATGTATAGCATTTGGCTTTCTATTGAGACTTATCAGGGGAAGATTTTTGTTTCCTATGCAGGGAGTTGGCCGGCACCCTATGGCATCGCATTGGCTATCGATTCGCTTTCATCCATGATGCTTCTCTTTTCGAATCTGGTTTTTATGCTCGCGACATTCTATGGATTTACTGAAGAGGGGCATTATTACCGGCTGCCGCTTCTGTTTTTGTTGCAGGCTGGTGTATCGCTGAGCTTTATTACAGCGGATTTTTTCAACCTGTTCGTGGCCTTTGAAATTCTGCTTACTTCTTCCTATGTCATCTTGTTGCTGGAATCTCCGAAGGAAGAGAGAGGCAAGGCCTTTCCCTATATAATGATCAACATTGTAGGCAGTTTTCTATTCTTGACGGCAGCAGCGATGGCTTATGGAGCAACCGGCAATTTGAATATGGCGGCTCTGCACATAAGCCTTGCTGAGAATCCGGGGAGTCCTCTGGTGATTGGAATTGCGATTGTTGCGCTGATCATTTATGGGTTAAAGGCCGGGCTTTTCCCCTTTTATTTTTGGCTTCCCCAAGCTTATCCGCTATTGCCCTATTCGCTGGCCGGGCTTTTTGGCGGGATTTTAACTAAGGTTGGGGTGTATGTGTTGATCAGGTTGTTTGTCACTGTGCTGCCTCATGAGTTGGTTGCTTTTCATAGCGTGATGCTTATCTTGGCAGGGTTGACGATGTTTTTAGGTGTTTTGGGAGCCATGTGTCAAGTCCGCATTAAACACATTCTTTCCTATCATATTTTATCCCAAGTGGGATACATGGTCTTGGGATTGGGCGTTTTTACGGCATCGTCTTTGGCTGCAGCGCTATTGTTTGTGGTGCACAATATCATCGTAAAGTCCTCGCTGTTTTGGATTGGCGGGCAGGCGGCTGTCAGAGGGGGAGGCGATGAGCTTGGAAGCATGAGGACGCTGTGGAAAACAGCCCCGTTATTAGGAGTCTGCTTTTTGTTGCAGGCCCTCTCCCTGGCGGGAGTGCCTCCTTTAAGCGGTTTTTGGGGCAAATACCTTCTTTTTTCAGCGGCGATGGAGAGCGAGTATTACCTTTTGCTGTTTTTTGCTGCCCTAACTAGCTTTTGGACCCTATTCAGCATGGTGAAAATTTGGCTGGGAGCCTTTTGGGGCGAAGATCAAGTGACAGTAAAGAAACCATTTGGCACATGGGGCATTACGGCCATCGCTGCTAGCGTCGTTGTCTCTCTGTGCCTTGGTATAGGCGTCGAAACGGCTTACAAATTCTCTTTGCACGCGGCAGATGAGGTGCTGAATCCTTCAAATTACGTACAGGCAGTATTGAGAGGTAGGGAATGATCGCTTTTGTCGTAAATATCATCCTTGCGATTTTTTGGGTGATTCTTGCTGAACAACCGACATTTGCTTTTTTGCTTTTGGGATATCTTATCGGATTTGGATTGATTGCTGTTTTCTCCAATGTAATTGGCGGCAAGCATTATGTGCAGCGAGTGTTAGGGGTTTTGTATTTTCTCTCTCATTTTTTTGTTTTGTTTATCAAAGCTAATTTGGAAGTAGCCAAACTTGTTCTTTTTGTGCCAAATAAAAAAATCCGTTCCAAATTTGTCGATTATGAAATTGAGGATATGACGTTAGGGGAAGCCCTTTTATTGTCCTATTGCATCACTTTGACTCCGGGCACAATTATTGCGGATTTCGACTGGAAGCGAAGATGGATGCGGATTCACGTTTTAGACCATGTAAGCGATAAGCACGTGAAGGAGCATATAAGTCAAACCCTTAAAAAGGAAATATGGAAGTTTACCCGCTAATGCAACTTGTATATTTTATATGCGGCGTGCTGCTCTTGCTAAGCCTTTTGGCTGCATTGTACCGGCTTATACGGGGACCCGGCCTCTTAAATCGCGTCCTTGCCTTTGATTTGCTTGCGCTGTGCATTATTTCATTGACGGTTGTCTTTAACTTGATCAACAGGACTTTTTACATTGTAGAAATTGTTTTGGTTTTTTGTTTGCTTGGATTTGTGACGACGATTGCGGTCATGGATATGATGTTTCGCGGTTTAAGCAAAAAGGAGGATATCCATGAGTGATCTGCTTGCAGCCTTGCTGTTGTTGTTGGGAAGCCTTTTTATTTTCATCGGCGCTTTGGGGATTCTTAAATTCCCGCACGCGTTGATGCGTGCGCATGCCTTATCAAAGGCTATGTTACTAGGAGTCTCCTGCGTGCTTCTTTCTCAGATTCCCTCATTGGGAACCTCTGCTGAATCTATAAAGATCGTGCTGGCAATCGCATTCTTGCTATTGACCATTCCCATTTCCGGGCACATTTTTGCCTATTATTGCTCTATGGAAAATTCAAAGAAGTAGTCGAACGATGTTTTTGAGAAGAGGTCCGCCGGTGACCGCTGTGTTGCGGCAGATTGCCTGAAGAAGCAGTTCTCCGTCGACTTGGTTGTGAGCATTCAGTATCCCTGCAGCCTGAGGATTCGAACGGATCGCATGGACATTTCTTAAGATGATGACTCTGTCATAAAACGCAATCGCAAGAGGGAAGACAGCGAATGTATGAATGGATGAATAGGAATTGTCACTGAATATTTTTGCAATTGCAAGGGCACTAATGACAAGGATTTTCCTCGCACTATAAGTCGACTCGGTGAGAACCAATTCGACTTTAGGAGGAAATGGTGGGTAGGATTGAACCTGCACTTTGTGATACCCTTTTTGAATAAAGAAGTCAGATTATAGCGCGCTAGTCAATTTATTGAAATAATAGTATAATTTCCAGGTTATGCATCCTTTACTTCCCCAAAATGCAGACGGCTGTTCTTTTTTAATTTTGGCTCCTATGGAAGGAGTCGGTGATGATTGCTTTAGGCGCGCGATTGCAACGATAGGCGGATTTGACGAAGCGGTGCGCGATTTTTTGCGCGTGCCGACCAATGCGCACGTCAAAAGTCTAGCGCAAGTGTACCAAGCGGACGAGCTCAGTCCTATTCCACTGGCTGCCCAGCTCATGGGGTCTGACTGCGATCTGATGGCTGAGATGGCCAAAGAGGTAGAAAGAAGGGGAGCTAAACGCATCGATCTCAATTGCGGCTGCCCTTCCAATACCGTGACGGGGAGAGGTGCTGGCTCAAGCTTGTTGAAGGAGCCTGATCACCTGCATAAAGTGGCCAAGGCAATGGTTGAGGCTGTATCTGTGCCGGTGACTGCCAAATTGCGTTCAGGATTTGATGACATTTCGCTCTTTAAAGATAACCTTCTGGCAGCCCAAGAGAGCGGGATTGCCTATCTTACACTGCATCCGAGAACGAAAGTGGACGGTTATGGCCCGCCGGCTCGCTGGGATTTGATTGGTCTTGCCAAATCGATCCTGAAGATTCCTGTAGTGGGCAACGGCGACATCCTGAACGTGAATGACGCTCTGAGAATGCTGTCTGAAACAGGGTGCGACGCTCTGATGATCGGGCGCGGCAGCGTGATCAATCCCTTTCTGTTTAGAGAGATCAAAGCGCACTATGCAAACCAAGAACGCCCATTTAACTGGGACGCTCTCATCTCCTATCTCTACACCTACTTAGCCTCGATGGCAGAGGCCACACCTGCCAGAACAAAAGTCAATAAGGTCAAACAACTCCTTGGATTCCTCTTCAAAGCCAGTGAAAGCTTGCTCTCCAAGCGGCAATCCGTCCTCCAAATGGCGCATAAAGACGCAGGCGAACTCATCAAAGCCGTCCTGCCCCTCCTTAGAAATTAAGCGCCAATCTTTACTTAAAGTATCAGATTGTATACAATAAGTGATATAGGGGATATTCCAATGAACATTAAGTTTTCTCCGATCCCAGTTGAAAGGGCGCTTCAAAAACTTGGCAGTGATCTCTGCGATGCTAGAAAACGGCGACGAATTCCGATGAGTCTTGCTGCGGAAAGGGCGGGAATTAGTCGCATTACCCTAAGTAAAATTGAAAAAGGCGACAGAGGGGTTTCACTTGGAGCTTATGCCGCAGTCATGTTTACTATGGGCATGATCGATCGATTAGCCGATCTGGTCGATCAGAGGCATGATGCCATAGGAATGGAGCTTGATGCAGAATCTTTACCTAAGCGCATCCGAATTTCTCGAAAAGATAGGAGGATATAATGGAAAAGCTCATTCTCGTTTACATAGACCTTATGGGTGAAACAATTCAAGTAGGGCAGCTTTGGAGTCGTTTTCGCAATGGTAAAGAAAGCATGTCTTTTGAATACGATCGTAGTTGGTTGAACCATCCTAAGCGTTTCTCTTTAGATCCTTCGCTTCACCTGTGTGAAGGCTCATTCCAAGATTCACCTGATAAACCATTATTTGGAGCGCTTGACGATTCCGCGCCTGATCGTTGGGGACGGTTGTTAATGCGTCGTTTAGAAAGAAAAAATGCCGAAAAGGAGAAAAGGGCGCCTAGATCATTAAATGAGATCGATTTTTTGCTCGGTGTTGATGATGAAGCTCGGCAAGGGGCGCTAAGGTTCAAAAGGCCTGGCGAAGATATCTTTTTGACCACTTATGCAAACAATCATATCCCTCCTTTGATTGGAGTCTCAAAATTAATGACAGCGGCAAGCCATGTTTTGCAAGATTCTGAATCTTATGATGATCTCAAATTGCTTCTTGCTCCAGGTTCTTCTTTGGGCGGTGCCAGACCCAAAGCCTCTGTAAGGGATCATGATGGTCAACTTGCGATTGCAAAATTTTCACGAGAAGATGATGAAATAGACACTATCGCATGGGAAGCTGTGGCCCTGACTTTAGCAGCTAAGGCAGGCATTGAAGTTCCTGAATGGCGTGTAGAAAAGGTGGATCGTATAAAAATTCTTCTCTCCAGAAGGTTCGATCGAAAAGATACTCTTCGCATACCCTATCTCTCGGCAATGAGTGTATTGGGTGCTAAAGATAATGAATCTCACAGTTATCTTGAAATAGCAGATGCAATACGGCAGATGAGTGGTTTTCCTAATAATGATCTAGAGGCACTTTGGCGACGTATCGTCTTTTCGGTTTTAATTTCTAACGTTGACGACCATTTACGCAATCACGCGTTTTTATATTTAGGAACATCGTGGAGGCTATCTCCGGCATATGATTTGAATCCTACGCCTTTAGATATCAAACCTAGAATCCTATCTACATCCATTGATCGAATAGACGCCACCGCATCTTTAGACTTAGCGATGAGCGTGGCGCATTATTTTAATGTGGATAAGATTCGAAGCAAAAAAATCATCCTAGAAGTTGGTCAGGCTGTTGCCACATGGCGATTGGAAGCCAAGAACTTCTCGATTAAAAAGAGTGAAGTGGATCGTATGGCCACCGCATTTGACCACGACGATCTCACGAATTCACTCAAATAATTTAAATTTTCTCCGCCTGGATTTGGGTGAAATTCTTAAAGGTGATGCGGCAGGAGGGATCATCTCTCATCGCGACCATTAGCCGATTGATTTCTGGCAGGAGTGACAGAAAGAGAGTGGGAAGGACAAGAGGAGCTGCCTTTAGGCTTGAGACGAACATTTCTTTCTGCTCAATTGTAGAGGCTGTGGTACTTGAAATCTCTTGAGATTTTACGATCATTTGGATTTTCGAGGTGGTTTAATACAAAGCGTGAATGGACCAGGTGATATTGGCCTTGCAATTCAGAGAGGTCGTTGATGGTTCTTTGTTGGCAATTGATGGATGAGAATCCTTCGGAATCTGCTAACGCTCTAGCGCAGGATAGCTGTTCTATGGAACTGTCTATTGCTGTTACGGAGATATTTTTAGCCTTAATGCGCTTTAAAATCCCTACCATGAGGACGCCATTGCCGCACGCAGCAAAAAGAAGTTTGTCTCCATCTTTGATTTTGTCGAATGGGAAAAAATTAAGAGATGAAGCGTCATAAATTTGGTTCATGGCAGAGGCTCTTGGTAGATCGGCCTTGCCTGTTTGCATTAAGTAGTTGGGACTTAGTGTAACGCTCATGAGGATCCTCCTAAAATTTAAGAATACTAAATCTACAGAAAGGGGAGCATTATGGGCAAGTTGCCAATAATAAATAATATTTGATTTTTAATGTTATTACATGGTAAAATTGTTATGTATTTATTAAATCGGAGGTTTAAGTGGCTAGGTTAGTTTTCATTTTCTTATTTCTAACGAGTGTTTGCCTTGGTGCCGTAGAAAATTCCGTGATTCCCGCGATGGAGAAGTTTGAACAGATTGAAAATTTGCCAGAGCAAAAGTTCACAAAAAACCAATTTTCCGAGATTTCTGCTGCGTTGAGCCACGGTGATGAAAAGATCAGGCTTGTGACGTATAACATGTTGTTCGATCTTTATGACCACGATTTGGAAGAAGTCAACCGCTGGCCGCAAAGAATGCCGCGCGTCGTCGAACTTGTGCGCTCTATGCAAGCAGATATCGTCAATACACAGGAGTTATACCCTTCGCAGTTTGAAGATTTATCTGCCGCTTTAGAGGAGTTTACGTTCTTTGCCGGTCAAAAGGTATCAGGCGGAGAAAGCTATGGCATTTTCTACAGAACAGATCGTTTCGAGTTGATTTCCGAAGAGGTGAACTATCCGCTCGCAACTGTTCAACTTAAGGATATTAAAACTGGTAAAGTGGTGTATGTCTATAACACGCACATGCCATTCTCCAATATGGAACAACGTGAAACGAATGCCAGATTGATTGCAGAAGTTCTTGAACCCTTGGCACAAGATAACGCTTTAGTCTTTACAGGCGACCTCAATACCTTTCCGGGTATGCTTGAAATGGACAAGTTTCCCTTCTATGACGGCGATTACATTCAGCGCATCTTGTCACAAGGCTCCCTCAAGAACTCCCAGTCTGTTTCCCTTCTCGGCCATTTCGGCCCCCTAAGCACCTTTACGAACACCGGTACAGAAACATTGCCCTTCCAGGGCACAGGCACTCCAGGAGTATTTTTAGATCACGTGTTCGTCTCACCGAAAGTTCAAGTGCTAACACATGGTGTGGAATGCGGTACAGTGGATGGACATTACCCTTCAGACCACATGCCTGTAGTGGTTGACTTTTTGGTTAAGTAAATAAGAAAATAACAGGATGGCAGAATAGAACCAAAGGCAGTTGCAAGGTGTCTTGCAACTGCGATTTTTTATGATCCTAGCTTAATGATTCGGATAGAGACTTCTGTTCCGGCGGAAAAATTGAGAGCATCGGGTCCAGTGCCAACTACTTGTACCTCTAATGTGTCTCCAGTACCCGCTTTAATAATTTGATTAATCACCAAGGTGGTAGTTGCAGGAAAACTAGGGTCATAAAGCAGTGTGTTTTGTGGGGGCACTAGGCCTCCATTCAATAGTAATTGTATTCCTAGATTTGATATGGTTTCCGGAACGATTGTGTATGCAACAACTTCAACCTCATAGAATCCGGCGTCTTCAAGAATGAATTTAGTGGAAGGGCCTGAAAATGAAATAGCAGTCCCATTCTGTAAGATGTTCGTGACATCAAATGGGATACTATCCCCGCTTTTAGTGGCTGCCACTGAACTGGTTGTTGTGTATAGAAACTCTGATATCCCGGTATCGCCGGTAGCTCCTGTAGCTCCATTAGCGCCCGTTGCCCCTGTAGCGCCCGTTGCGCCTGTAGCACCCGTTGCGCCTGTAGCACCCGTTGCGCCTGTAGCACCCGTTGCTCCTGTAGCACCCGTGGCCCCTGTCGCACCCGTAGCCCCTCTAGCACCCGTAGCCCCTCTAGCACCCGTTGCCCCTGTGGCACCTCTAGCACCCGTTGCCCCTGTGGCACCTGTAGCACCCGTTGCCCCCGCGGTACCGGCAGCCCCTGTAGCACCTGTAGCACCCGTTGCCCCTGCGGTACCGATAGCTCCTGTAGCACCTGTAGCACCCGTTGCGCCTGCGGTACCGGCAGCTCCTGTAGCCCCTGTGGCACCGGTAGATCCTGTAGCACCGGTAGCACCGGTAGCACCTGTAGCACCTGTAGCACCTGTAGCACCTGTGGAGCCGGGCGGGCCGGCTGGCCCTTCTGGGCCTGGAGGGCCTTGTTTTGGCTGTTTACAGCCAAGTTCTACATCGGGGGGTGAGGCGTCGGCTGCCTGAAGGGGATTGTGGAATGCTGTAAAAAGGAGAGCGGATGCTAGGATCCAGGAGGTTTTTGAACGCATTGTATTTCCTACCAGTTATAGTTCCAGGAGCATCTTCTGTCTGTGAAGATGACGCCATTTCTTCTAATGGGCTGTTTAAAAAGGTTTAAGCATGGGGAACAGAAACAGTCACAGCAATTCCAGAGGGCATCGATCGGGAGGTAGAACATTAGCCTGCCTTGAAAACAGGAATTGTTGCAGCGATCGTATGTGTAAATCGCTTCGAGCTCTGCTATATCGCTGTAAAGGAGGGCAAGCCTTGCTTGCGGCCCTACGATGTCCTTGAAATCGTCGTGGAAGTAATAGTAGCCGCCGATGGCTGAATAGAGGCTGAAGTCGCAGTAGGAGGGAGTGCGGAATCCGATCTTTCCATCGATGCCGTAAGGGTTTGTTTCGTTCTTGTGGAATGAGGCGTAGTAGCCGTTGCCTATGTTGTTAAAGGAGGTTTCGCGTCCCTGAAATTTGCTGCTGCCTACAGGTATGTAACCATTTACACGGAAGTCAAAGCAGGGGCCTAACGATTCAAAGCCGATGCCGATGCGGCTTAAGAAGCGCCGCTCTTTTCCAAGAGGCTGGCAATTGCAATAGTCTCTGAATTTAAAGCCGCGGCAATCGTAATAGAGGTTTGCGCCCCAGAGTCTTTCGCTGTCGCAAGCATTGTAACGGACTCCGACGCCTGCGCTTGCTGCCCAATTGTCGTCTTCCAGTCGGTAAAAACTTGTATCGATGAGTGGTATCCAGTTGTCTTCCCAATTGGGCGCGTAGAAAATCCCTGTTTCCAGATAGTTTTCCTTCAAGCTAATGTAGCGTCCGGCGCTAGCCCCAGTTTTGAGGAAAAGTTCATTTTCTTCTGCGCTAAGCAGGGAAACTGCTAATGTGAGGAGTGTAAAGAAAATGTTTTGCATTCGTCCCTTATATAATGTTCTGAAAAAAAACATCAAATAATTTTTAATAATATGAAAAAAATAGGTGAGTCATGCATTAAAATAGGGGGATCCATTAATGTAAACCTATGGAAGAGAAGGCTCTAACGGGATGGTTGGAGCAGCATGTGTATCCTGTGGATGAGCGGCCTTTTCACCCTCATTTGACTTTGGCTAGATCGCCCTTCCGTTATAATGATTGGCGTAAAGCGATCCATTCCTTTTCTGTCATTTAAGGCGATCAGCTACCATGGAGAATTGATCAGAGAGAAGGAACATCAGTTGATGTGGGAGATGATTGTCGATATTTAAAGAGTTAGTGCAGGCGGCTTTCCTCATTCCCAAAGAGGGTAAGATGCCCGATGCCTATAAAAACGTCGACGAAGTGGTGGAAGCCGTGCAGAAGGCAAAACTTGCAAATCGCGTTGCTCGTTTAAAACCTTTTCTTGGGGTCAAAGGTTGAATTAATTAATTCAAAAGAGCATACCTAATTTTAAGGGATAATTCTGATAATGTCTGACCAAAAAGATAAAAACGCTCCATCGACTTTTTACGTGAAAGATTGTGCGCTCGCGTCGATTGCTACAGGGGTCAAAGCACAGACCTTAAGCGAATTTAGCGAACGGTTGAAGACGATTCCGGCTGAAAGCATCTATTACCATTTCTGGAGAGGCAGTTTGGAGTCGTCTTTTGCTCCCGGAGCTTATTTCAACGACTTTTCTCTCTGGGCGCACTACCATCTTCATGACGATATTTTGGCGGAAAGATTAGCTCTCCTTGATCCTTCAGAATATGTCGATTTGGAGAAATTGCGCAGCGATATACTTGAAGTGTGTGAAACGAGGATGGATGAGGAAGATGGGGCGGCTTCCCTATTAAGGGCGGAGCCGATCCATTTCATCCGGTCAAAGATTGTCGTTTTCAATACGGCATTTCAATTGGAGCATCCTAGAGACCTTGTAAAAACTCTTCCGCATTTGTCCAGAAGTAGTATTTTCTATCATATGATAGACGCAAGAAGGCGCGAGCCTCAGCGTATTGATGATTTCAGTGTATGGATGGAAGGGTTTGGGGAGGAGTTTCGCTTATTGATTGAATGTTTCAGGAAAGTGGATCCCTATTTTATTACCTTGGCTGACTTACAAAAGAGGATTTTGGAGGATGTCAATAAATTTTTCTTAAAAGGGGCGGAGCTGAAATGAGCGAGATTCTCGACCGTTACAGCAAATTTGCAGGCCATAAGGCGATCGATCAATTGCTTCAGCTCGCTCAACCTCTTTCGGACTTAAAAATTGTCCATGTGAACTCTACAAAGGCTGGCGGGGGAGTTGCGGAAATTCTCACCAAGATGGTTCCTCTAACGGAAAATCTTGGGATTCAATCATGCCGCTGGGAAGTCATAGAGGGCACTCCAGAGTTTTATCATTGTACCAAACTTTTTCACAACGCGTTGCAGGGAAACAATGTGCAACCTTCAAAAGGGCAACTGAACGTGTTTGAAGCGATCAATGCAGAAAATGCAGCCAGATTGAGACCTATCCTTGAGGATGCAGATATCGTCATCATCCACGATCCACAACCTGTGGCATTGATCGATCATTTCCCTCAAAGGAAGGGGAAATGGATCTGGAGATGCCATATCGATGCAAGCAAGCCCTATCGCCCTGTTTGGAGCTACTTGAAGAACTTTGTTGAAAAATACGACGCCTCTATCTTTTCACTTGCAGAGTTCTGCCATCCTCTTTCAATTCCCATGTTTGTCATTTTGCCAAGCATTGACCCTTTGAGCGAAAAAAATATCCAGCTGCCTCAAGATGAGATCAAAAAGACGGTGGAGCTTCTCGGCATCGATCCGAACCGTCCATTAGTCACTCAAGTATCTCGATTCGATCGTTTTAAGGACCCTATAGGAGTGATTCAGGCGTACCGGTTAGTCAAGGCGTTTAATCCTGCATTGCAGCTTGTGCTGGCTGGCGGCGGGGCAACGGACGATCCTGAAGGAGAATTAGTGCTTAAGGAAGTGCAGCTTGCAGGTGAGGATGATCCTGATATTCACATTCTGGCTCTTCCGAGCGATGCGCATCGCACAATTAACTGTTTGCAAAGCGCATCGGATATTGTCATCCAAAAATCGATTAAGGAAGGATTTGGATTGACCGTCACTGAAGCTTTATGGAAAGGCAAGCCCGTGATCGGAGGCAATGTGGGAGGAATTAAGAAGCAGGTTGTGAATTGGCAATCGGGATTTCTCGTAAACACACCCGAAGGGGCCGCTTTGCGGATGCGCTATCTTTTGCAAAACCGCGATAAAATTCTCGAGATGGGTAGAACGGGAAAAGAGCTCGTGAGAGAACATTTTCTCCTGACAAGGCACTTAAGAGAGTATTTGACGCTATTTTATTCTCTATTTTCCAATCAGGCAGACCGTATCGAATTAGGAAACATAAGCGTGAAAGTCAAAAGGTAGCACAATGGAAATCCTGGCGCCCGGATATGATCTCGAAGCTTTTTTTAAAGCTCTAGCTTCCAGTTCTCATGCTTTGCTTATCCTGGATTACGATGGCACTTTGGCTCCATTTACAGAGGATCCAAGTCAAGCTGCGCCCTATGAAGGGGTGCTTGAAAGATTGCAACAGTTAATGGAGGCTTCAGAGGTCGTCATCATGAGCGGCAGGCGTTTGGATAGTCTAAAACAGTTGCTGCGATTGCCTCATCTACCGGAATTATTGGGCTGTCATGGGGGTGAGAGGTTAAAAATGGGAGCCAATAAAATTTCACGCTATACATTGCCTCCTGATGTAAATAAGGTGATTGCTCGCGCGGCTGAAGCTGTGGCTAAACTTGCTCCTCATTTGACATGCGAGATCAAGCCTCTTTCTGTTGCGATGCATTGGCGTGGGAAGTCTCCTGAAATTGCTGAGAAAGAGCGAATGCTTGTTTTAGATGAGTGGAGCCGATTGATGATTGGTCAGCCTGTGGAGATCCATCCCTTTGAGCAGGGTGCAGAGTTTCGTCCAAAGGGTGTGAACAAGGGTGAAGCCGTCAAAATGCTTTTGAAAGATTGCTCCTCCAATGCAGTCGTTGCCTATCTGGGAGATGATTTCACTGATGAAGAGGCTTTTACAGCACTAGGTCAACGGGGATTGAAGGTGCTTGTACGAAAAAATATCAGGCGTACCTGTGCTAACATACGCCTGGATCCTCCTGAAGAGCTTTTCTGGTTTCTTGATCGCTGGATAAAGGAAAAAGCATGAATGATGTGAAGCAAAGGTTGATCATTATTTCGAACCGGCTTCCTTTTGTGGTTGAAAAAGAGGAAGGAGATCTCTTTTTAAAGCCGGGTTCGGGTGGGTTAACGACTGCTTTAGCGCCGGTACTTCGCGACCGGGGTGGCGTATGGGTTGGCTGGACGGGAACGGAAGACGGCGATGACAAAGAAGTCGTCGAGCTCTGCAAAACAAGCCAAAAGCAGGAAGGGTATCAATTTTCACCGGTTTTTTTAACTAAAGAAGAAATCTCCCTATATTACGAGGGTTTTTCGAATGAGATCATCTGGCCCTTATTCCACGATTTGCAGACGAAGTGCCATTTTGTGCCCGAATATTGGGAGGCGTACCAAAAAGTTAATCGCAAATTTGCAGAGAATGTCAAAGAAAACTCCCAAGCCGGTGATTTTATCTGGGTGCATGACTACCATCTGATGCTATTGGGTCAGGAACTTCGCGTCATGGGTGTACAAACGAAAATTGGGTTTTTCTTGCATATACCATTTCCTCCCTTGGATATTTTTCTAAAACTTCCCTGGAGGTTTCAGATCATCAATGCTCTCTTGCAATACGATCTTATCGGGTTTCAGACAATGCGCGATCGGAGGAACTTTGTTCAATGCGTCCGTACTCTGATCAAAGATGCGAGATTGACAAGCACGCGATCAGTTCAGCTTTGCAAGATTGAACAAAGAGAAGTACGGATAGGAGCTTTTCCCATCAGCATTGATTATAACGAATTTGAGACGATGTCTGATTCTAAAGAGGTTGAGAGTAGTGTAAAATCACTTAAGGAATCCAATCAAAACCAAATGCTTGTATTTAGCGTGGACCGGTTGGATTATACGAAGGGAATTATGTATCGTTTGGAGGCTATCCGAAGATTTCTACTTCAGCATGCGGAATTTCATAAAAAGGTGCAGTTCATCCAACTTGTTGTGCCCAGTAGAGCTGAAATTTTGAAGTACCATGAATTGAAGGAAGAAATCAATCGGCTTGTAGGGGAAATTAACAGCCAATTTACTCATGAAGGCTGGGTGCCAATCCATCATATCTACCGCTCGTTTGATCGACGGGAACTGATTGCGCACTATCGTGCATCGGATGCAATGCTTGTCACGCCCGTAAAGGATGGTATGAACCTCGTAGCCAAGGAGTATATAGCTTCTAATGTCGATGAGAGGGGCGTTTTGATATTGAGCGAGTTTGCAGGGGCTGCTGCTGAGCTTTATAAAGATGCTATTTTGATCAATCCATACGACATTTTAGGCGTAGCGGATGCGATCCATAAGGCATTAGTGATGCCGGAAAAGGAAAGGGTAAAACGGATGCACAGGATGAGGCGCGAGGTGAGAAACGCCAATATATTCGGTTGGGTTGAGAATTATTTATCTACAGCAATTTCAAAAGTGTTGAAAGATTTTCCAAATATCAATGAATATGTTCCTTCAGAGTAAATAATAGTTTACTTTTATCAATTTCTGTGATATCATACTTCACGGAGGTTGTTGCCGTGAACGCATTAGTAATTTCTTTTTCAGCATCGATATTTACAGCTTTATCCAGCCTGTTTTTCCGCATGAATGCAGATAGAACAGCTAACACAGTTCCAAGTGTTTACCTCGCAATTTTTTATTTCTGCTCACTCATTTGCTGTTTTGCGTTTACGTCGGATATCTGGACTACACATGTAAATGGAATTGTTCTTGCGATCGGAGCCTCCGTTGGGCTCTTAAGTTCTACTCTTATGCTCCTTACTTCCAAAGCTCTTGCGAGGGGGCCCGCTGCAATGACGTTTGCTTTTCAAAACGCTAGCGCGATTTTTCCGGGCGTGCTGCTATATTTACTGCTTGGATCTGATTTTGGCTATTCCTGCTCCTATCTTCAATTTATTGGAATGGCGATTGTTTTATTAGGTCTTTATCTTGGAGCCAAGAAGGAGGCAGCCCAACTTCCAAAACAATCGTCAGAGTGGTTAAAATATGCCCTAGGCTGTTTTGTTGTTCAAATTCTTGCTTTAACGTTTATCCAGGGGCGTTGTGTATTGTTTGACGTTAAAGATGCAGGGGCCTTGTTTTCCGATTTTACAGTTTCATCAGACGATGATGTTTGGTTTATGCCGGGGCTATTCGGTACGGGATTCCTGGTGCAGTTAGCTGTATCCCTTGTGAAAAGGCAACGTTTGGAAATCAAAGAAATCGCTTTTGGCGGAATGGGAGGAGCTGCGAATTTTATGTCTAATTTGCTCTTGTTGCTTGCGACAAAGAGCGCCCAGCCTTTTGAGCAGAGCATTCTATTCCCCATTTTTGCTGTTTCTTCGATGTTCTTATGTAATTTATGGGCTACCAGACTTTATCAAGAGTCATTTAATTATAAGTCAAACACCCTATGTGCCTTTGGGATCTTTTTGGCAGTTGCCTAAGAACTCATTATTTTTAGAAGGCAAACGTTCCATCAAATAGTCCTTGTGCTTTTCCAAAAAGGCTCCTATGTGAATAGGAGCCTTTTTGATTATCTGGGAGTCAGGGTGACGGTGAAGATGTAGGGCGATGAGGTGGTTTCGGTCAAGGGGTTGGTTGTGTTGGCGACTTGGCTGGCGATGCCGCCGACAATGTAGCCGATCACTGTCGATTCTTTGATTTTGTCGAGCTGGATCACGCCGTTATGATAGAGCTTAATCCCGTCTTTAGGGAAGAAAACCGCTTCAGCGCCGAACCGTAGATCATTTCCGCCAGATTGAATCACAGGGTATACCGCATCCATCAGGAACTGGGTGTAGTTGTCATTTCTATCGATCTGGATCGTGGTGACCTGATTAATGAAAGGAAATTCGGGGTCTGTCGTGAACGTGCCGTTATCAAAATATCCGTAGCTGATGCCGCCTGGGAGCACGACATACATGTCTTGAGTTTTCGTCGAGTAGAGACCGAAAGCCGGGCAGTTGTAGTGGTTCATGGCCTGTTTAAACGTGCTTGCTGCAGTAGGGTCGGGTTCAAAGCTGGATCCATCGGGAAATACAGTGATCGGCACGGTCCACACGCCGGTGGTCGTTGTGAACACTCCGCCTAGGATAGCATAGGCAGGCTGATTGCGTCGGAGAATGGGGACGATATTTAAGTCGCGCCTTCTGTAATCAGGGAAGGTGGTAGCTGAGACGTGCGGCAGGATGGCCAAACGGTCGCCATCGTCCACAAGCCAGAAGGGGCGGATCTGTTGGGTGTAAATGCCGTTGGAGTCGTCTTTGTATAGGCCGATAAAGTTCTGGCCGAGCATGAGAAGGAAAGGGTCATGACTGCTGTTTTGGAACAGGAAGCCTCCGGTCACTTGCAGAAGAGGATGGGATGTTTGGCGTACCACTTTGGTTAAGCTGGATTTTTTGCCTTCAACCCAATGGATCAGCTCTTTCAAATTGATCGCTGTCAACGTGCTTTTGGTCTCCATTTCGCCTGTGCCTGTGTTGATTCCATAACCCCCGACGATGTAAAGCACTCTTCCATCTTGGAAAGACTGTGATGCGGTCACGGAAAGGCAATCGATGACATCCTGGGATAAGCCTGAGCCTGCAGTAAGGTCGCGGCTTGTTGCAGAACCTGATTCAGGGTCTACAACATAAATGGTTGTATTTTGAAAGTTTGGAGGGAAATTGTTGCCTACGTTGCTGAAATCGTGCAAGCCGTTCGTCCTTCCGGCAATTAATACCCATTTCTCTTTGTAAATGGCGCTGGCATAGGCCTGAATTCCCGAGGGAAGATTGAAGGAAGCGCTGTCGATCTGCAATGAATAAGGCAGAGGGGTTTCCGGATAGACTGTACTGACATCCGGCGTCTGGTTGTCTGCTAGCAGAGGCTGCAGCAGCAGGGTAAACAAGAGTAGAAAACGGTTCATGATTCCTCCTTAAGGAACGGTGGATTGAAATCGGCAATAAAGACTTGCGACGTGCGCTCATCGCCTCTTTTGGAAGTCCACAACATCTTCGTGCCTTCGCGATTGAAGCTGGGAAGTCCGTTGAAGCCGGCGGTAGAGGTGATAGAAACTACTCTTCCGCTGTTTATGTCTAGCCAATAAATTTGGTAATTGTGGTGGCCCTGTTGGGACGAAGTGTAGGCGATCGCTTCTCCTGATGGATGCCAGTAGGGTGCCCAATTCACTGCGCCATTGTTTGTAAGCTGCATAAGATTGTTGCCATCAACGTCTATGACATACACTTGGAGAAGATGGGGTGCCTCTCTGTCCGCGCGAAAAACAATTTTCTGTCCGTCAGGAGAGAAGAAGGGGCCTCCATTGTAACAGTGCGTTGTGTGGGTGAGCTGTTGGACATTTGTTCCGTCTCGATCCATGACGTAGATGTTCATGCTGCCATCTTCATTGCTTGCGTAGACGATTTTCGATCCGTCAGGTGAATAGGCGCATTCTGCGTGATAAGCGGGGCCATGAGTTAATGCGACTGCGTCAGAGCCGTCTAAGTTGGCTTCGTAAATGTTCATGTAAGACGTGAGATCCCATTTGTAGCTGCCAGGAACGGGTTTAGGCGCTTTCTCTGGACTTGCGGCAAACAGAATCTTCTGTCCATCGGGTCGAAAATAGGAGCAAGTGCACGCTTCCGCATCGCCGCTTACTTTGACCACTTCTCTGGTTTCTAAATTCATCGTGTAAATGTGGTAATCCTCTTCACCAAAGGGAACAGCTTGAAAGCTAACCATTGTGCTGTCCGGTGAGAAGTACGCTTCGCCTGCGCGTTGAAATCCCATTTCATGGGTTGTGAGTTGTTCGATATGAGATAATGATGGTTCAAATGTCAGGCAAGTTAACAAAAGATTGAAAATTAGTCCGGACATGAATAGCCTCTGTTTATCGAATTAATAAAGAGGAGAATAGAAAATGAAAAAACTAATTGCAACACTTTTTGCTGCCTCCCTGTGTGCGCAAGGTTTTCTTGGCGCCGTCGGGTTTGAGGTTAACACATCGTACGACTATTTCCGGGGGATTCCCGATGGAAGCTGGAATGGCAACAGCGGAGCCTTAGTTTCCGGCAATATGGGCTTTGATTTAACTGAATGCATTGGATTGCAATTGGGAGGAAGCTGGGGATTATACAATTGGGATGGAAGAGAAAACCAGGTGTTTAAAAACCCGAAAGCGCTCGAACAGCAAGCTTTTATTACAGCAGGCGCTTACGCGTTTCAGGGCGATTTTAGCTTTGGGCTGAACTACGACAGAATGTATGTAAAGCACTTTAGCATCTACGATGTCAGCGCAAGCTTCGATCAGCTGCGCTTCCAGGGCGGCTACCGCTTCTGCGCTGAAGAGGTAGGTGTATGGGGCACAGCAAAGCTCAGCACAGCTCACAAGCATGCATTAGGCTTGCCCGTGAAATTCAAAGCGATCAATCAAATCAACGTGTTCTGGAGCCACTATTTCGATAACTATGCCGCTGCTACGGTCTGGGTAGGCGCTCCTTATGGGAATAGCTTGAGATACCATCACAAAGCTGCAGGGGAGTTTGATATGGGCTTTTCTTTACGCGCACCTTTGACAGATTGCCTCTATGTAGATGCCCATGCAGCCTACATGAGAGCAAGAAACGCTTCTGGTTCCAAGCAAAGCCGCAATTACGATTCTAACGTCTGTGTTGGATTGACCTACCTCTTTGGCGATATCTGCTCGCAATATGGAGCCACTTACCTGCCGGTAGCGAACAATTCCAATTTCTTTGTCGATTCCAACATTAACCATTAGAATCGCGGATTTTTAGAATTTTTTCATAGAAGGGCAGCATCTCTAAATAGGCTGCCCTTACTTTTTCC
>JBKEAL010000078.1:0-1455 GCA_047972195.1 Parachlamydiaceae bacterium | reverse complement strand
ATCCGTACGCGTCGTGATTCCAAAGCTGGAATCTCTTTCCTTGCCATTTATGACGGCTCTTGTTTCGACCCGATTCAGGCCGTGGTCCCAAATAATCTGAATAATTACGACAACGAAGTATTAAAGCTAACGACTGGCTGCTCTGTTGAAGTAACAGGTAAGATTGTTGAGTCTCCAGCGAGCGGTCAGGCATTTGAATTGGCAGCAACTGAAGTTAAAGTTGTTGGCTGGGTTGAAGATGCTGAAACATACCCAATGGCAAAAACTCGTCACTCTATCGAATACCTTCGTGAAGTGGCACACCTGCGTCCACGCACTAACGTAATTGGTGCGGTTGCTCGTGTACGTAACTCTCTTTCTCAAGCGATCCACCGTTTTTACCACGAGCAAGGCTACTTCTGGATGTCTGCTCCACTGATCACTGCTTCAGATGCAGAAGGTGCTGGTGAGATGTTCCGCGTATCGACGCTTGATATGGCGAACCTACCACTCGATGACAAAGGCAATGTGGACTACAACGAAGATTTCTTCGGCAAAGAAACATTCCTAACGGTATCTGGTCAGCTAAACGCAGAAGCCTACGCTTGTGCATTAAGCAAAGTGTACACTTTCGGCCCGACTTTCCGAGCTGAAAACTCAAACACCAGCCGTCACCTAGCGGAGTTCTGGATGGTTGAGCCAGAAGTTGCGTTCGCAGAGTTGGATGACGTAGCAAAACTAGCAGAAGACCTGCTGACGTATGTATTCAAAGCAGTACTTGAAGAGCGTCGTGACGACCTTGAGTTCTTTGCTTCTCGTATCGACAAAGATGCGATTACTCGTCTAGAGAGTTTTGTAAATTCTGACTTTGCACAAGTGGATTACACTGATGCAATTCAGATCCTTCTAGACTCTGGTCGTGAATTTGAGTTCCCAGTTGAATGGGGTATCGACATGTCTTCTGAGCATGAGCGTTACCTAGCTGAAGAGCACTTCAAAGCGCCAGTTATCGTGAAGAACTACCCGAAAGACATCAAAGCTTTCTACATGCGTCTGAATGATGACGGTAAGACTGTAGCTGCAATGGACGTTTTGGCACCGGGCATCGGTGAAATCATCGGTGGTTCTCAGCGTGAAGAGCGTCTGGATGTTCTGGATGCACGCATGGTAGAAATGGGCATCGACCCAGAGCACATGAGCTGGTACCGCGACCTACGTCGTTACGGCACAGTGCCGCACGCTGGTTTCGGTCTGGGCTTCGAGCGTCTGGTTTCTTACGTGACTGGTATGGGTAACGTTCGTGACGTAATTCCATTCCCACGTACTCCACGCAGCGCGAACTTCTAAGCCTGTATGAATTAAAAAAAAGCCTCCCAGTCGGAGGCTTTTTTGTTTCCGGCGCTTGGTTAAGGCCGATCCATATTCATTTTCACTGCATAACGCACACTCGCGACACAGATAGCCAACATGACAAAC
>JBKEAL010000071.1:0-7539 GCA_047972195.1 Parachlamydiaceae bacterium | reverse complement strand
GGAATGTTTTGGATTTTATCGCTGAAACAGTCAGGGCATTTTACCTAAATCGGACAGCTCCCTTCATATCTGCTGCCCACTCTTTTTAAACGTTCGCGGGGGTACCCCGTGAACATTTACGAAAGTTTGCCTGATATTTCGAATAGCGTAAAGCTAGTTTTTGCTCAATATGCAGAAGGAGCAAAAGATGTGCCTACCTTGCAATTGCGCGGCCCCTCGTTGTTTCATGTTTCACCCGTTACAATCAAACAACTTGAAGATGAAATTGATTACTCCTCCAGAAAACACGATCAAGTCCGTAAAATTGTGTAAATTGGACGACTGCCAAAAAAAATGGTGAGTCATCCGACCCTATGTTAGTTTGTTTTTGAAAGAAAATAAAACAACAAGGGAGATGACTCATATGGAGAGTACCAAGATTACAGAACAGTGGCAAGCAGCACTTTTAGATAGACCTGATTTTCTCAAGCAGGCCATCCAACATTTTCTGCAAAAAGCTTTAGAAGAAGAGTTTCAAAGATTCATCGGAGCCGATGAATATCAAAGGACATCAGAAAGAAAAGGCTATAGAAATGGGACTTACGAGCGGCAGCTCAAAACACGTTTGGGCAGTCTTGAGTTGAGTGTCTGTCGAGATCGCGATGGAGAGTTCAAGACAGAGCTATTCGAAAGATATCAGCGAAGTGAAAAAGCATTAATGCTCGGCATAGCGGAAATGTATCTGTGGGGGGTATCCACAAGAAATGTCGAGGATATAATGGAGGCCTTATGTGGCTTTGGGATATCGAAAAGCCAAGTAAGTACACTTTCAAAGCAGCTGGATGCAGAACTGGAGCCTTGGAGGGAAAGACAACTACCCGATGAATATCAATATCTTATATTTGATGCGCGGTATGAGAAGGTGCGAGAAAGCGGCAGAGTGATCAGTAAGGCATTTATCGTAGCTGTGGGGATAACGGTAGATGGAAAGAGGGAAATCATCGGATGTTGGACGGCAAACAGCGAATCTTTTGATGAGTGGGATACATGCCTGAAGGGCCTAAAAGAAAGAGGGCTTAGAGGAGTAAGGTATGTAGTCTCCGATGAGAACAAAGGACTTCGAAATGCCATATCCAAGCATTTTCAAGGCGTTGCATGTCAAAGATGCCAAGTGCACTACATGCGAAATTTCCTTGGAAAACTGGCAAAGAGCGAACAAAAAGAAGGCTTAAGACTATTAAAAGACGTATTTGCAGCAGAAAGCAAAGAAGAGGCAAAAATCAGACTGCAAAAGATTGAAGAGTTTTTGAAAAGGAAGAAGAAGGAAGCTGTCTGGACGTGGTTAGAGGATAGCATTGAGGAAACCTTGGCAGTCCTAGGGCTTCCTATAGAGCACCGAAAAAAGTTAAAATCAACGAACATGCTTGAGAGGGTAAATCAAGAGCTAAAGCGGCGATCAAGGGTGGTTAGGATATTTCCGAATGAACAAAGCTGTCTTAGGCTTCTGACCGGACTTTGCCAGGAAATAAGCGAGAATTGGAATGCTCGTAAATATTTAGCAACGGAGATCTAGGAGCTTGAAGGAGCTCAGGCTTCGCCTTCGCTCTATTTCTATTGAGGGGAAAAGGAAAGACGTAGGAGTTAACAGGCTAATTTAGGGAATTTACACAAGATTTTGGACTTGACTGAAAACACAAAATCTTAAGCGTGCTTGCCATGGCTGCATTGGTTACAGTAGCAGCAGCTATCATCACTTCATTAGCACTATTTGCTCCAGCATATCTTGGAATTTTAGTGATTGCAGTACCAATGATCGCTGCTGGCATAGGAGGTCTGGGTGCTTATATACATCAAGCATTTCTTGCTGATAAGCAAGATCTCAAACATTATACTAAAACTTCTCAGCAATTACAAATCAACATAGACAATTTTAAAGTGTTTATGGACAAACATGGCGCCGCTCTTAAAGAGACTCTGGAAAAAAATCTAGATGATACCAGAGCCGTCTCCGCTCTTACAGAATTGAAGCGAGCTGAAGCGTTTTATGCGGGGCTTGAGCTCCGCCCTGGTCAAAGAGGTTAATATTTGAACCCAAGCTGTGAAAACGGCTTGGGTTTTTCTCTGCTTGTCAAATTCCCGTTATTAGTGTATTCTTGTTCAGACTCTTGAAGAAAAAATAGGATTGCGATGAACAAAAAGTTTTACGAACATCTGGCTAATGAAATAGAGACGATCCGTCAAAATGGTTTATACAAAGAAGAAAGAGAGATCACATCGCAACAGTCTGCGGAAATTTCGATCTCATCCAAACCTAAGACAGTCATCAACTTATGTGCAAATAACTACCTTGGATTGGCTAATCATCCGCAAGTGATAGATGCTGCGGTCGAAGGGTGCAAAAAATGGGGTTTTGGCTTGGCATCTGTCCGCTTTATTTGCGGAACGCAAACTGTACATCACACTTTAGAGAAAAGAATTTCCCGCTTTCTCGAGACAGAAGACACGATCCTCTACCCGTCTTGCTTTGATGCAAATGGCGGCCTTTTTGAAACACTATTTACTGCTGAAGACGCCATTATCTCAGACGAATTGAACCACGCGAGCATCATCGATGGCATCAGGCTGTGCAAAGCGGCGCGATTCCGCTACAAAAACAACGATTTACAAGATCTGGAAGCGAAACTTATTGAAGCAAAGGACGCTAGATTCCGCGTGATTGCCACAGACGGCGTCTTTTCGATGGATGGAATCATCGCTAACTTAAAGGGCATCTGCGACCTCGCTGACAAATACGACGCTTTAGTGATGGTCGATGACTGCCACGGCGTAGGTTTCTTGGGCGCTAAAGGTCGCGGAAGTGTTGAGCATTGCGGCGTCTTGGGAAGAGTCGACATCATTACCGGAACCTTAGGGAAAGCTTTGGGAGGCGGATCGGGCGGATACACATCAGGCAAGAAAGAGATCGTCCAAATGCTAAGACAAAGATCGAGACCCTACCTCTTCTCCAACACGCTTTCTCCAAGTATCGCAGAAGCCTCGCTAGAAGTACTGGATATTGTCGAAAATGGCGATGCGATGCGTAAAAAATTAAAAGAAAATAGCCAATATTTTAGAGAGAAAATGTCCGCGTTAGGGTTCCAACTGGTTCCCGGCGAACACCCGATCATCCCGATCATGCTGGGCGATGCAAAACTGGCGCAAAGCCTGGCAGCTAAAATGTTGGAAAAAGGCGTATACGTCATCGGGTTCTTTTTCCCGGTCGTACCGCAAGGAAAAGCGCGTATCCGCACGCAAATGTCTGCAGCTCATACAAAAGAAGAGCTGGATCGCGCAATTCAAGCGTTTAAAGAAGCCGGTCAAGAATTACACATAATTAAATAAGCGAGGGTCAAGATGAAAGCTTTGGTCAAGAGAGAAAGAAAAGAAGGCCTCTGGATGGAAGATGTCCCGAAGCCAACCATTGGCGATCACGATGTATTGATTAAAGTGAAAAAAAGCTCCATTTGCGGAACTGACGTCCATATCTGGAAGTGGGATGCCTGGGCGCAAAAGACGATCCCTGTACCTATGGTCGTAGGCCATGAATTCATGGGCATGATTGTCGAAGTGGGCTCAGCGGTGAAAAACTTGAAAGTTGGACAACGCGTTTCCGGCGAAGGCCATATTACTTGCGGCGTCTGCCCTAACTGCAGAAAAGGGTTAAAACATATCTGCGTAAATACCCTTGGCGTGGGCGTTAACCGTCCGGGAAGCTTTGCTGAATACGTCAGCTTGCCGGCGGAAAACGTGTTCCCCTTACCTGATTCAATTCCGGATGAACTAGCCGCCATTTTCGATCCGTTTGGCAATGCAACGCACACTGCTCTTTCATTCGATTTAGTGGGTGAAGATGTCCTCATTACCGGTGCAGGTCCTATCGGCATCATGGCAGCTGCCATTGCACGCCATGCTGGCGCACGCAACGTCGTCATCACTGACTTGAACGATCAACGCCTTCAGATTGCTAGCACTATGGGCGCAACCAAAACTGTCAACGTCGGAAGAGAGTCTCTTGCAGAAGAAACTAAGAAGCTCGGCCTTGAATTTGGCTACACTGTTGGTTTAGAGATGTCAGGACATCCAAGTGGCTTGAATAACCTCCTGCAAAATATGATGCACGGCGGAAAAGTGGCACTTCTTGGCATCTTGCCTCCAAACACGCAGATTGATTGGGATCTCGTGATCTTCAAAATGCTGCAGATCAAGGGAATTTACGGGCGTGAGATCTTCTCTACCTGGTATAAAATGGCGCACATGCTGGAAAGCGGCTTAAACCTCTCTCCTGTCATCACGCACCACTTCCCGATTGATGAGTTTGAAAAAGGATTTGAGATCATGATTGCCGGTCACTCCGGTAAAGTGATTCTCGACTGGTAATCCGTTTTGAATTGAGCAGTACGATCAAGCTGCTCGCTGTCATCGCGAATGTCGCAAAGAGCGGAGATAACACTCCGCTCAATGCTAGAGGAATCCCCAAAGCATTATAAAAAAAGGCCCAGAAGAAATTTTGGCTCTGGATTCTCTCGCCTTTTTTTGCTGCATCAACCAATTCCTGCAACGTATCGAGTCGACCATTCAACAAGTATAGATCTGAAACCTGGTAAGCCATATCGGACGCTTGCAAGACCGATACGCCAACGTTTGCTTCCGCAAGCGATGGTGCGTCATTCATGCCATCTCCAACAAAGACAACAATGTCACCTTTAGCTTTCAATTCTGCGATTTTTTCCTGTTTTTGTTTCGGCGTCATACCGTGATAAAAAGTGCTGAATCCAAGCTCTTGAGCTACCGTACGCACTGTCGGTTCTCTATCTCCAGACAGCAGGATTTTAGGATTGGGAAGAGAGTCAACGCCTTGCCTTAAACGGTCTTTCAATTCGATTTTTGCTACCACTTTCCCCTCTTCTTCAAAGCAGGAAAAGGAATGGAGCGTCTGATGTTCATCCACATAAAGTCCCCGATCCACAAGCCAGCGAGAAGCCCCTAACGAAATGGATTTTCCGTCGATCTCCCCTTTCATGCCTAGCCCCGGAAACTCCTGGACATTTTCAATGGGCTTGTTATCTCCTACAACAGCTGCCGTAATAGCTCTTGCAGCAGGATGAAGAGAGCAGGTAGATAAACTCTTCAATCGAATCAATTGGTCATGGTTAAGCTCATTTATCCCTTTGACAACTTCCAGAGATCCTTCTGTTAAAGTTCCGGTTTTATCAAAGACATATAAAGATGCTTTAGCTAACTGAGAAAATAGCGAGCGGTTTCTCACAATCGCTCCCCTCTTTGAAAAAGTGTCAATCATGCCGGATTCTGCAAGTGGAGCTGCGATGCCAATAGCGCATGGACAAGCAATCAGCAAAGCAGAAGCTGCCCGTAAGAAAGCCTCTTGAAACCCATAGTCCAATGATAAAAACAGAGCAAATGACGCTATGGTGATGCTTAAAACAATAGGCGTCACCATTTGGGCTATAGTATCCGCAGCATGGCTGAGAGTGGTTTTATGCTGTAATGCCCTCTCGGTTTGGAAAATCAGCTTTTTTAATGCCGATTCTTCATGATTCACTAGCGCTTTCACTTCAAGAACGCCTGACAATACGATAGCACCGGAAAGAACAGGGCTTCCAAGGGCTTTTGCGATCGGTTTGGACTCCCCTGTCATCGAAGATTCATCCATCGCGGCTTGACCCTTAGTCACAATGCCGTCTAAGACCACTCTTTCACCGGAAAGCACTTGTAAAACATCTCCTGGACGCACCTCTTTAACAGAGACGATTTCGAAGCTGCCATTGGATTTTTTACGCCTAGCCTTTCGTGGATTCATGAGATGCAGTTTGAACTGCGCTTCTTTAGAGGAAAACTTCGCTTTCTGTTCGATGGCCTTGCCAAAGAGAAGTAATGCGATTAGCATCGTTACCGTGTCAAAATAGACGCGGTGGGTGCCTACAGCCATTTCGTAGAGAGATACGGCAAGCGAAGCGGCAATCCCCAATACAACCAGCGCTTCCATCCCTAAGAACCCTTGGCGCAGACCAAAGTAAAAACGTCGATAGATCGGCCACGCTGAATAGGTAACGACGGGAAGCGTTAATCCTAAAGAAACCCAGGAGAGCAAGGGAGCCATACCTTCTTCAGCTGTATCGAAAAAAGTGGAAAACAGCGGATAGGTAAACATCATCACATTCAAAGCGCAGAAAAAGGCGATCGCTAGCCTCAACGTCAAAGAACTTTCTTTTTGCTTGCTTTTGATGTCTTTAAGTTCGAGAAGCGTATAGCCCCATTTTTTGATCTGAGAGACCACCTCCTCCTTGGAAATGGCCATAGGATCAATCTCTATTGAGGCAAGATCCGTCATGTAATCAACGCTGCAAAATCGCACGCCTTTGAGCTGCTTCATCATCAGAGAAATAAACACAGCACAGGCAGGACACCACATTCCTTGAATTTCTACAACCCAGCGTCCAGCAGCTGTAGTGAGGCCTTCTACTTTAAGTTCTGAATTGTTGATCACCCCGTATTGTAGCGCTTGAAGATAGAGAGGATGGCGCTCCTTCTCTCCTAATTCATTCTTGGAGGCAAGGATTTCATAGACCGCTTCACATCCCCTGCAGCAGAAAGCAGTTTGCTCACCAAGCAATTTTTGCCCGCATAGAGAACAGCATGAGGGATTTATGTAGATTTCCTTCGGTTTTTGAGCTATTATCGTATTCATGGAGGCTTACGAAGCATGATACTAAAAATGGCATATTACGGGGATCCTATCCTAAGAAAGAAAGCAGCTCCCGTCGAGAAAATCACAGATGAGATCAAAACACTCATCGCAGACATGATTGAAACCATGCAAGATCGAAAAGGCGTCGGCCTTGCTGCCCCGCAAATCCACCACTCTCTCGCGCTGTTTGTGACTCAGTTTCCCGACCAAACCAATCCAGAAGAGTGGGTTCCAGGCGAAGTGCTCGTATTCATCAATCCCAAAATCCTCGAAGTCAACGACGAATCCGCCTATTATTCAGAAGGATGCCTCTCTATCCCAGGGCTTTACGAAGAAGTTCCACGCCCCACCAAAATCAAAATTACTGCACAAGACCTGGACGGCAACACGTTTGTGAAAGAACTCACTGACTATAACGCCCGAATCTGCATGCACGAAAACGACCACATCAACGGCGTCCTATTCATCGATCGCCTCTCCCCAAAAAAGAAGAAAGAGATCGAACCGCTATTGCGCACAATCAAGAAGAAGTATGCAAACTAGATAGAATATCGACTGATACACGAACATCTTGCTCCCGCTCAAAGCCTCCAGCATACAAATCAGCACGCATTCCATTCACGGTAATCTGATCTATTGGCAAAGATCTTAGAAATAGTTCTGCCATCTTTTTTAAAGGACGCACTCTAAACACTTTGACTTCAGGGAAATTCTCTTTGACAACCTTGCAGGTAAAGCTATGGAGCATCATGGATATCCCTCCATAACCCCCTTCAACTACGCTTAAAGGATTCCTAAAGATACCTCTATTCTCT
>JBKEAL010000069.1:0-6790 GCA_047972195.1 Parachlamydiaceae bacterium | reverse complement strand
CCCTAGGTATCATTCTTGCAACGCTTTTGACAAGAAACGCCCATATAGGTGCAGAAACGGTGATGGGGAATGTCGACGCACTGCATCCAGATGATATGCAAGGGGCATTTGCCATTCTTCTCTTTAACCTTTCGATGATTGTGCTCTTTTTTCGTTATTGGCAGATCACGGCGTTCGATTCATCCTACGCCACTCTTTTAGGCATTCCGGCAGGCCGCTTTAACTACCTTCTATTATTTTTAGCTTCCCTAACTCTAGTGGGTTCGTTTCGAGCGGTGGGTGTTTTAATGGTGCTTACTTTAATCACTGCGCCTCCATTAATGGCTCGATTATTTTCTTCTTCACTGAAGCAGATGCTGGTACTTAGCTCTTCTATCGCGCTGGCGATTAGCCTGACGGGAGTGGCACTCTCGCGTCATTTTCTATCTGTCTACGATGTCGCTCTTTCCACCGGCGGGCTGATCGTGACACTATTCGGAGTGGTCTATTTACTATTAATTGCTTTTAAAAGGTATTCAAAAACATGAAGAGCATTTCGATATTAGGTTCTACCGGCTCTATTGGTACCTCTGCCTTGGAAGTCATCCGACACTTAGGCCCTGAGTATCAGGTGACGGCTTTGGCAGCCTGCTCAAATATCGACCTATTACAAGAGCAGATTAAAGAATTCCGCCCAAAATTGGTTGCTGTTTTCGACGAAGACAAAGCGGTGGAATTGAAAATGCGCCTGCCTAACCAGCAGATCATCAGTGGTCTGGAGGGGATTTTAGCTGCCGCAGCACAACCTGAAGCCAATGTCGTTCTTTCTGCGATTTCGGGAACAATCGGCATGGCTCCTACCTTTGAGGCTGTAAAAGCGGGCAAGGTGCTCGCCTTAGCTAATAAAGAAGCGTTAGTTTCGGGCGGAAGTTTGTTAATTGACCTCGCTAAGAAAAAAAATGTGCCGATTCTTCCGGTCGACAGTGAGCATAGCGCCCTCTTTCAATGCCTTCAGGGAAATTCAATTCAAAGCGTGAATCGATTGATTTTGACAGCCTCTGGTGGCCCCTTCCGCAGTTTCAACTTGGAAGAATTGCGAGCGGTCACTCCGGAGAAGGCTTTAAAACATCCAAACTGGAGCATGGGTCGAAAAATCACGATCGACTCTTCTACTCTGATGAATAAAGGGTTGGAAGTGATCGAAGCGCACTGGTTGTTTGATGTCCCATTGGATAAAATAGAGGTGGTAGTCCATCCGCAAAGCATCATCCATAGCTTAGTGGAGTATGTTGATGGCTCGATGCTGGCTCAAATGAGTGAGCCGACCATGATCGTTCCTATCCAATACGCATTGACTTATCCGGAAAGAAAGCTCGGACTGTTAAAGCCATTTGATTTTATACGGCACGGAAAGTTAGAATTTAGCTGTCCCGATCTAGTAAAATTCAGGGCGTTGAAGTTGGCATACGATGCGATCCGTGAAGGGCAAAGCCTTCCATGCTATATGAATGCAGCCAATGAAGTGCTGGTCTACCGCTTCCTGAATCATGAGATCGGATGGTTAGAGATTGCAGAAAAGCTGGAAACGCTCATGCAGAAGCATGAGAAAACTCCTGTTGCATCTCTAGAAGAAATAGTCGTCATTGATAACCAAGCCCGCAGAGAAGCGGAAACGATTTAGGAAAACAGATGTTAACTTTTGCCTATGTGATTGGAGCTATCCTCGCCTTAAGCTTCCTTATTTTTATCCACGAGTTCGGCCACTACTGGATGGCTCGAAGAGAAGGGATGCGTGTAGAAGTCTTTTCCATAGGGTTTGGAAGGCCGATTATCTCCTGGACCTGGTCCAATGTGAAGTGGCAGATCGGCTGGCTTCTGTTTGGCGGCTATGTCCGTATTGCAGGGACAGACACTGAATCAGACGTCGATCTCACGAAAGTGAAAGACGGTTTCTTTGGTAAATCTCCCTGGTCTCGCATCAAAGTAGCTTTCATGGGCCCCTTTGTGAATATTCTATTTGCGCTGCTTGCCTTTACACTGCTCTTTGCGGTGGGTGGCAGACTGAAGCCATTCTCTGAGTACACGACAAAAGCTGGTTGGGTAGATCCCGCTTCAGAACTCTACGTAGCAGGTGTTCGCCCAGGTGATGAAGTGCTCTATTACAACGGCACAGCTTACAATGGCGTCAACGACCTGGTCTACCTTGGTTTGACCAGTACAGGCCCCGTAAAAATCCAAGGGGAAAAGATCGATGACTCAACTGGAAAGAGAACGCCATTTGAAGTGGAGGCGACAGCTTACCTGCATCCTGAAAAGGGAGATCGCGGCTTAAAAACATTGGGCGTATTAGAACCCGCTAGCTTTCTCATCTACGACCGCTTGCCAAGCGGCGCAGAAAACCCCTTGCCGGAGCACTCTCCAATGCAGGGCAGCGGTTTGCAATATGGCGACCGTCTATTGTGGGTCGATGGTTCACGCATCTATTCGACAACCCAGCTTGGACGTCTATTAGCAGAAGCAAAAGCCGTATTGACCATCAGCAGAAATGGAAAAACGCTGCTTGTAAGAGTGCCTCGTGTGCAGGTTTCAGAGCTTAAGTTTGATTCTGCATTCCGAGAAGAGTTAACTGATTGGCAGCATGCGGAAGATTTGGGCCAAATTCGCTTTACGCAACTGATCACCCTACCTTACAATCTAACCAATGAAGCGGTAGTGGAAAACAGCGTTCCGTTCATCGATAAAGACAAAGAAGAAGCTGTTTATCCTAAAACTCCACTCTCAACGATGGATGAGCCGCTCATTCCTGGAGATAAAATTTTGGCGGTTGACGGCACACCGATCAAGAGTGCATCACAGCTACTGAAGTTGATCCAGAACCACAGCGCCTTGGTGATTGTTGAGCGTCTTGATCAAAAGATTCCATTAGTGTCCTGGAAGGATGCAGATCATATGTTTGACTTGCAGAGCCATCCTAAGGAACTAGAGGAGATTGTAAATAAGATCGGCGTTACGGAAAATCTCAGTAAAGTGGGTCCATTGGTCTTACTCAAGCCTGTGCAGCCAAAGACTTTTGAAGAGATCTTCTTACCAGCTGAAGGCATCACGCCGATCGGAGAGCAACTCCTCAAGCAGAAGCGCGCGATTATCGCGATCGAAGACAAAGCTTTGAGAGAGCGCTTGCTGGAAGCTTTTAGTCAAAAAGAGCGGCAAATTGCTTTGGGTATTCCTAATTTACGAGACGTCAAGGTAGAGTATAATCCCGTTCCGACAGACCAGTTCATGAATGTTTTTGGCGAGATCAAACGCACGCTGGTTTCTCTATTTACAGGCTCTTTGAGTCCTAAATGGCTAAGCGGTCCAGTAGGGATCGTTTATATGTTCCAAGAACAGACTAAATCAAGCTTAGGCGACGGCCTTTACTGGCTAGGCTTAATCAGCTTGAATTTAGGCGTCCTTAATTTACTGCCGATCCCCATGCTGGACGGTGGAACTATCTTCATTTCTTTTATTGAGCTAGTTACCGGAAAAAGAATAGCACCAAAGACACTTGAAAAGCTCGTTTTGCCGTTTGCGATAGTACTGATTCTATTCTTCTTATTCTGGACATATAATGACGTCACTCGAATATTTGGAGGGTTTTTTCGTTAATTAAACTATTTATATTGATTTTAATTCTACTGTAATATATAATTTTACCTTTTGGAGGATAAGAATGGAAATTACAGTAGAAAATACATATAATTTGTTTTTTAAATATTTTAGTAATGCACAAGATGATACTAAAACGAAAGCGGCTAAGCTGTGCGCTTCGATCGCGATCGGGGTGTTTACCCTCGGTATTTACCACTTAACTATCGGTCTTTGGCATAGGCACAACCTAAAGAAAACGACTGAAGGAGCCACACAAGAGCTGTCTCAGTCTATCGCATCACTATCACGCCAGACATTAAGCAAAACCAGATCTTCAGAGTCCTCCGCTTCAAAATCCGCTACAGCATCTTCAGAGAAGTCAGACTCAACTACAGTGCCTCCAACGCCCGCTACGCCTTCCCATCGTTCGATGGCAAGCCAATCAGATGCCGTCCCTCCAGCGCCTCCTGCACAAGCTCCCTCCTCTTCATCTTCCTCTTCTTCTAAAAGTGTAGAGGACGAAGAGAAGCAAAAGTCGTCTGAAAGTGCGCAGGAAGAATCAGAGAAAGAACTATCTGAAAGCTCGCAGGAAGAACTCCCAAAGGAGATCCCAACTGATACAAGGCCACTTCAAGAGCCTCAGCAGACGAACGCCGAGACTGTTCAGAGGTTCTTGGCAGAGAATAAAAAAGATGATCCACAGCTAGCTTTACAGAGCTGGAAAAAACAATTGACCGATTGTAAGGAAGGAAATTCACCTGCATCCCGTTTTCAGTTAGTGAAATGGGCGCAAGAAGGGAAAAACATCGGCCAAACTTATACAGAGGCTGAAGTTGAAAAAATCTTACAGGCGGCTGCAAACGCAAACATTCCTGAAGCGAGATATCAATACTGCTTGAGGAAACAGGGCGAACAAGATCGACAGTATATCCGACATAGTCGTGCTTTAGAAAAGATGAATACACCTGAAGCGCAATACTATTCCTATCTTCTTTCTCCCACCAAGAGCTTTGCGGCATTTAATGCACTGAAAGAAGTCCTTCTAAAAAGCGATTGTGAAGCAGGCCTATACAATCTCTATTGTCCAAAAAAATTGTCCCAATTCTCTCTTTATAGAGACAACAGCGGTGCCGCACAGGCCCTGACGCAGGCTGTTTCAAAAGGGCACTCAAGAGCCTGCTTTGAGAAAGGAAGAATCTTGAGAGGAGAGTTTGGACAAGCCGTTCAGGAGCAGATGTTGTCCCATGCTGACCTGGCGCTCTCACCCGAAGAACGTGCACTCAAAGGACTCTATTTAATCGCTAGCGCTGCCTTTAAAGGCCACAATGAAGCGATCGATGCAATGATCGCGTACTATCCAGAAGGTTCAGACAAAAGAATCGCTTGGGAACAAATGAACCAAAAACTCTCCGAGTGCGACCTCGAAGATCTCGTCGAGATACTTCCAGTTCAAGAAAGAGTTATGCCCCGCGAAGAGGTTTTGCAAGCGGCTCTCAGACGATTAGAAAACCCACCTGTAATCAGCTATCCTGAAGAACCAGTGGCAACACCTCCTGTTGAGGCGCCTAAATCTCCTAAGACTAACCTAGCGTTTGCCTTAGATGCTCCAAAGCAAGTCAGTTACCCAGAAGAGCCAATGGTAACACCTCCTGTTGAGGAACCTAAAGCTCCTAAGACTAACCTGGCGTTTGCCTTAGATGCCCCAAAACAGGTCAGTTTCCCAGAAGAGCCAGTGGCAACACCTCCTGTTCAGGCACCTGCACCTCGTCGTACCAACCTGGCCTTTGCTCTAAACCGATTGGTTAAGAGTCCTGAGCAACCAGCAAGTCCGTCTGAAGAGCAAAAGCAAGATAAGCCATCAGATCCAAGTTTATCTTAATAAGTTGGTGTATTAGATCAATAGGGGGTCATCCTTGACCTCCTTTTTTTTTATGTGAGAGCTTGTGAATCCAACGTAATGGGCGTATGTGTTGATCGATTTTTCTGGGATTTGAATGCTGAATAGTTAAAATTCCTAAATGTTTCGCGAAACACTTTATCTTTTGCTCTTACCGCATCGAGTATGGATAATCGAATACAAAGTTCTGTAGAAGGTTGAATTTTAGCAAAGTGATCTTTGGCCTTTTCCCAATGAATGACAATTGCATGAGTTACTCCAAAACGTTTTGCAAATTCGGAAAAAGTCATCTCTAAATATTGTCTGATGAATCTCACTTCATTCCCAGTCAAGGGACTTGGTTTGTGGGTGAGTGCTAATAAAACATGCTTTTGCAGCTCATTATAGTTAGTTTCAGGGACTTTCACTCCACGTACTTCGACAATTGGGAAATTACGAAGAATGATTGGAAACCCTAAACCGTCATACATAAATTCGCTTTCGACATTCTTTTTCATAGCTACTTGGCTCCTAGTCCTTACTCGCCAGATTGATTACTGTTATAATCAATAAGGTAAGGCTTTTGTCAAAACTTATAATCACTCTTGCAGTATCTTGTTGGAGTGTAATGCCTCTAATGGCATAGTTCCATGTGCTCCATTCTTCCTTGTATTGGTCATGCTTCATCTCCCGATAACCGTTCTTTATGACATGCAGCGCATCTAATAAAGTAATGTCTCTTTCAAGTTGTCGGCATTCAGCGTGAAATGTGGGTAAGTAATTACCCAACTCAATACACCTTTTGGCAATTTCTAATACATTTTCTAGTTTGGCAGGTCGGTGAGCTTTCAAGGCAATCTCAATGTGGTCTTCTAAGATAGATTGTAAATGATTTACATTTTCTTGTCTAGCGAGTCGAAGGATTCATATAAATTTTCGAAATGGGTGCAAAGGTCTGGTTCTCTGAATCTTATATATAAAGTTTGAAATTCAGAAGCACTTTACGGGTTTTTAATTGAAAATTAAATATTTATTTACGATAATTAGTTGGTGCGGTAGTATTAAATAATTTGATTATCGATTGTAGCTGGAGGTAATTATGAGACTTGAAAATGCTTATCAGAAAATGTTTCATCCCACGAGGGGTGTTGAAGAATCCCAGAAGAAAAAGCACATTGGTAAGGCGTAAATGTTCACGGGGTACCCCCGCGAACGTTTAAAAAGAGTGGGCAGCAGATATGAAGGGAGCTGTCCGATTTAGGTAAAATGCCCTGACTGTTTCAGCGATAAAATCCAAAACATTCC
>JBKEAL010000041.1:0-4334 GCA_047972195.1 Parachlamydiaceae bacterium | reverse complement strand
CGCGGATATCCCGGCTCGCTCTATTCCGACCTCGCTTCCCGTTATGAGAAAGCGGTGTTGATTGAAGGGGGAGGTTCGATCACGATCGTCGGCGTTACCACTATGCCGGGCGATGACGTTACTCACCCTATCCCTGACAACACGGGTTACATCACTGAAGGGCAGTTTTACCTGCACGACGGACGCATCGATCCTTTTGGTTCGCTCTCTCGACTAAAGCAGTTGGTAATTGGAAAAGTGACTCGAGAAGACCATGGAGACCTTGCAAACGCCATGATTCGCTTGTACGCTGAGTCTAAAAAGGCGCGCGAAAGACAAAGCATGGGCTTCAGGCTTTCAAAATGGGATGAAAAGCTTCTTGCTTATTCCCATCTTTTTGAAGACCGTATGATGAATCTTGAAGTGAACTACACGATCGAACAAGCGCTGGATTTGGGTTGGAAAACGTTAGCTGAGTGCTTTGACGCCGATGAAGTGGGCATTAAACAAGCATTAATCGAAAAGTATGGGCCATGGCAGAAATCAAGCTGACGAAAAACGAGCTCCGCTCGCAGCAGAATCGCTTGAGTTTGCTTCTCAAGTACCTTCCTACTTTGCAGTTAAAAAAGGCGCTTTTGCAGTTGGAAGTGAGCGAAGCAAGAGTTGAGATAGAAGCTGCAAAAGAGGAGTTTGATCGAGAAGAGGAGGTAACCCAAGCTTTTGCTTCCGTGTTGACAGATCCGATCTGGATGCCGATCCAGGAGATGGTCAAAGTCTCTTTGGTGAAGAAGAGATATGAGAACATAGCAGGTGTGGAAGTGCCTTATCTGGATGACGTGGAGTTTCATCCCTTTTCCTACGCTTTATTTGACACTCCTGCATGGTTAGACGGGGCACTCATCCATTTGAAGAAGCTTGTGAAAGGGAAGGTGCGTTTGCAGATTGCTGAAGAGAAGAGAGATGCATTGGAAAAAGAGCTTAGAGAAGTTTCTATCCGCGTCAATCTCTTTGAGAAGGTTTTAATCCCTCGTGCCGAACGTAATATTAAGAAAATTAAAGTGTTTCTGGGTGACCAGCAGTTGGCTGCAGTGTCCAGAGCTAAGGTCGCTAAGACCAAGATTCAAGAGGCAAAGTTAGCTAATGCGTATTGATCTGAAAAAATACCTCTTCGTTGGACTGCAGGAAGATAAGATGCGCTTTTTCAAGGAAGCGCAAAAGTTGGGCATGATCGATTTTATCGAAACTGCCCCTAGCGGTTTGGCGGGTTCTGACGAAACAATCCTCTACTCCGATGCAATTAAAGTTCTCCGTGGAGTGCCAACAGCTGAACAGGAAGAAAATCCCTCGATGGCTGCCCACTTGGCGGCTCAGCTCATTGTCGATCTCAAACATCGCAGAGAACGGCTAGAAGAGCAGATGCGCATTCTTAAATTGGAGATTCAGCGCATTCAGGTTTTTGGGGACTTTTCTTTGAGCGATCTTACAGAGATTAAGCAGATTGGAAAGCGTGCTCTTCAGTTTTATTCGGGCAAGAAGGGTTCTAGAGAAAGGCTAGAAAAAGAAAAGGAACTCATTTACGTTGACTCGGATAGTGGATTGGATTACTTCTTCGGTGTTCACAAATCCCCAAGGAACTATGAAGGCCTTGCTGAAATGCTAATCGATCGCTCTCTTGCTGACCTTCAGAACGATTTAGTTTCTGCTGAACAAGAGCGGCGCCAAGTGGAGACGGAACTGTATAGTTTGGCTAAGTATAGCAGATATCTTCACCATGCTCTTGTCGGGGCTATGAATACGCAACAGCTCAACCACGCAAACGCGAAAGCTGTGGCTACATTAGGCGGTCATCTCTTTGCAGCCACCGGTTGGGTGCCCGTCAGCAAAATGTCCCAGTTGGATGCATTAGCTTCCACAATGGATGTCCACATGGAAGAGGTGTCTATTGGACCTAAAGATACAGTGCCTACTTACCTGGAAAATGAAAAATTAGGACGCATCGGGGAAGATCTTGTAATGATTTACGATTCACCATCGACGACCGATAAAGATCCCTCTCTTTGGGTATTATTTGGATTTTTGCTCTTTTTTTCTATCATTGTAGGAGATGGAGGGTATGGCTCTGTCTACTTGGGATTGGCTTTATACATCCGCTATCATTATCCGAATTTAAAGGGTGTAAAGAAACGCGTATTGAATCTGTTTACGATGCTTTGCGTTGGATGCATAGGCTGGGGCATCTTGACGACCTCCTTTTTTGGTCTGCAGGTTGCTCCTGACAATCCTGTGAGAAAACTATCGTTGGTATCATTTTTAGCGGAAAAGAAATCGGAATACCACCATGGCCTGCAGGATGCCAAGTACAAGGGGTGGGAGCAATCTTATCCTGCCTTGAAAGGAGTGACTGATAGTTCTCAATTGATCTCTTTAGGCTACATTGAGAAGGCAGGCAAAAAGAACTTTGAACTTCTTGGCAACTTGACCAATGAAGTAATGCTTGAAATCGCGTTGTTTATCGGTGTATTACACATCTTCATCGGACTATTGCGCTATCTTCCAAGAAACTACCCAAATATCGGCTGGATGCTGTTTTTAGTGGGCGCTTTTCTCTATTTGCCCTCTTTTCTGGGAGCTCCGACTTTTGTGAACTATTGGTTCGGCGTATCTCAGGATGTCGCAGGAAGAGTAGGCCTTCAGATGTTATCCTTGGGTATTCCGCTTGCCGTCGTCCTGGCCATTTTTAAAAATGGATTGCTTGGACTCACAGAAGTGATGAACTTGATTCAGGTATTTGCGGATGTGCTTTCCTACTTGCGTCTTTATGCTCTTGGCCTGTCCGGGTCTATTGTCAGTGCAACGATTAACGACGTGGCGAATTTGATGCCGTTTATCTTTGCCGTAATACTGATTGTAATTGGCCACCTTGTCAACATGTTGCTCGGTATTATGGGTGGTGTGATCCACGGCTTGCGTCTTAACTTCCTCGAGTGGTACCACTACTCGTTTGAAGGGGGCGGAAAACAGTTTAAACCTTTGGCTTTGAAAGAAGTTGAATAAGAATAAGGAGTTTTTGTTATGAGTATCAATTTCGATATGGCAGGGCCTGCATTTGCTCTGGGATTGGCTGCGATCGGCAGCAGCATCGGATGCTGCATCGGCGGAATGGCGTCCCACGCAGCAATGTCTCGAACAGAAGAAGGACACGGCAAATTCATCGGCATGGCGGCAGCCCCTTCTTCCCAGGTAATTTACGGCTTTATTCTAATGCTCCTCATGAGCCAAAAGATCCTGGCAGGCTCCCTCTCCCCCATGTCCGGCCTCGCCATCGGCCTCGCCTCCGGCTCCGCCATCATGATCTCCGCCATCTACCAAGGCATGGTCTGCGCCACCGGTATCGAAGCTTCCTTAAAGCAACCCTCCGTCTTCGGTAAATGCTTTGCCGCCATCGGTATCATCGAGTCCTTTGCGCTCTTTGCTTTCGTATTTGCTCTGCTGATTATGTAGTGATCTTAAAACTTTACCTGTGCCCGTGAAATGATCGGGCAAGGGCAAGGGCAAGAGCAAGGGCAAGGGCAAGAGCAAGGGCAAGGGCAAGGGCAAGGGCAAGGGCAAGGGCAAGGGCAAGCGCAAGGGCAAGGGCAAGGGCAAGGGGTATAATATACGTTGAACTTTCTTCCATAGTGAGCTATAATCCCTACGATTTAATGGAGAATGGGTATGAAATTATTGCTTTCCAAGCCAAGAGGATTTTGCGCAGGAGTTGACCGGGCGATTGAGACGGTGGAAAGGGCGCTGAAGTTATGGGGAGCTCCCATCTATGTAAAGCATGAAATCGTGCACAACCGTTATGTGGTGGATGGACTTCGAGAAAAGGGTGCCATTTTCATTGAAGATCTGGCTGACGTTCCGGAAGGGTCCAAGTTGATCTATTCGGCGCATGGCGTATCTCCGGCTGTCCGCGAGGAGGCAAAGAGACGCAATCTGGTGGAAATTGACGCGACGTGCGGCTTGGTTACGAGAGTGCACTCTGCTGTTAAGCGTTTTGCCGGTATGGGATACCATATCGTCCTAATTGGTCATAAAAACCACGTGGAGATCATTGGAACGGCAGGGGAAGCGCCTGATGTGACGACCATTGTTGAGTGCATCGAAGACGTAGAAAAACTGAACTTTAGCCAAGATGAAAAACTGTTCTACATCACGCAAACGACTTTAAGCTTAGATGATGTAAAAGAAGTTACAGAAGCTCTCATTGCCAAGTATCCAAAGATTGAAACACTTCCAAGTTCTTCCATTTGCTACGCAACGACCAACCGTCAATTAGCTTTAAGAGAGATCATCGACGCTGTTTCGATTGT
>JBKEAL010000303.1:0-1398 GCA_047972195.1 Parachlamydiaceae bacterium | reverse complement strand
CCATTCAAATTGTTTTGCTTTTCAAATTCATACAACTGATTAATAATATTTTGTGATGACATATAGTTTTTCATATCAGGGGTCGTATAGTCAGCAGCCGTTCTTAAGCCTGATGTAAAGTTGATCGCCACTTGCCCCTGCGATTCTATTAGTCTCACATGATCCTTATTGTAATGCTCAAAAGGAGGTAAATAATAATTCACGGAAGAGATATCTATTCCAAATTTTGATAACTCAACCATATTCTTTTGAAGGTCATTGATCAGGCTGTCAGCACTAACCAGGCTTTTATCACGTTCGGCACCCCATGGCGCATATAATAAATGCTTATCGGAATGGCCTCCTACATAATGCCCCTTTTTTATAATCTCCTTGATTACAGCTTCGTGTTCTTTCATACGAAGACAATTGCCCGTAAGAAAGAACGACGCTTTAATCTTATTTTTATCTTACGTTTTCACTTTAGTTGTTGCTGCTTCAAATGCTGAATCTGCCGAAAAAATCAGGTGAATTACCTTCTGCTCATTATTGATACGGACAGTAGCTCCATAAGCATCGGTTACGGTATTACTTTTTTTTTTAGCCTGTTCTTTTCCCAGTTGTTCCATTATAGAAAGGTAATACATCATGTAGCAAGTTCCATCGATCACAGGCTCATTGGTACCATAGGAATGTTCGTGGAATACAGCAGGACCATTCTGAAAAACAGCTAAAGGATCGTCACTACGACTCACTTTTGGAACACCCAGAAATGTATCATGCCAACCCTCATGAATAGGTCCGTCAACCAATCCTCCCAAACGGGTATCGTCCATTCTGGAAGAAATGGCCCCTTTCGGAAAACCTCCGATAAAGGAGAATCCCCAAGGGTTACAGCCCAAAATCCAGTCACGTAAAGCAGCTTCCATCTCATCAAAGGAATTGTCTCCTGAAACCTCTTTGTATTGGTGAGCATAAGAAGCGGCACCAATAACAGCAAAGCTTGCACACCACACATAAGGTACACCATTTATAAACGGCTCATTTCCTGCACGGTTCCGAATGGTTTGTAATCCCTGACGCATAAAGTCCGTAAACTTTTTACTCGTTACTGCATCTCCGGATTTTGCCATCAAGTGATGCCCCTGGTTGACAAAGGGATAAAACTGATAATGACGTGCAAAACCAAATGCCCATAAAGGATTAACGGGTTCCAATTGCCCCCAGTAATCGCCTTGGGTGCGCCATTTTGGATCTTTGGTAAGAGTATAAAACGTAGCAGCCGCTAATTCTATATCATCCACATAGTTATCTTCCTCGTAAAAGTAAGGTGAAACCACACAAACAGTTTGTGTATTTCCGGGCTTCTCAAGGGCAAATTCGTAAGCAGGCTCTGCTTTATCAGACAGTGTTTGAGCA
>JBKEAL010000280.1:0-4833 GCA_047972195.1 Parachlamydiaceae bacterium | reverse complement strand
TCAGCATCAGACGTCTTTCATTATCCTCTTTTGAGAAGAGATGCAGCATGCCGACGCCTAAGTCAAATCCATCTAAGATTGCATAGCCTGTCACCAAGACGACAAACAGTGTAAACCATATAAACTGAAGCACTTCTGTTTCATTCATCTGTTTTATCCTCCACGACGGCTTGCAGTTGATGGTAAGGCGAACTTAAATCCTGATCGCTTGGTCCATGTTTGAATTTTTCATTCAACAGATAGACAAACAGAATAAAGAGCGCAAAGTACACAATTCCGAATAGAATGAGAGAGCTTAGCACTTGATTTGCTGTAACGGATTTAGAAAGGCCATCAGAGATGCGCAACAGATCCTGTACAATCCAGGGATAGCGGCCCATTTCCGCTGATACCCAGCCTGCCTGATTAGCAATCTGTGGATACAAAACAGAAACAACCAGAGCCGTTAATACGTCGTTCTTTGACCACAACGTTCCTTTGTAGAGAGAGTATAAGGCTACGGTAACTGACAATGCCATCAACACCCACATGAAGATCATCAAATGGTAAGTTTGGAACACAGCTGGGACATTGGGCCAATCTTTTCTGGGGTATTGATCAAGTCCCTTTATTTCAGCATTTGTGTCTCCAAAAGCCATAAAACTCAGCATTTTAGGAATCGACACCCCCCATCTGATCTCTTCATTTTTAAGTTCAGGATCGCCAACCAAATATAGCGGCGCTCCTTTTACAGTAGTGAATATGCCTTCGACGGCAGCGAGTTTTGCCGGTTGATTGACAGCTACTCCTTGAGCGCTTGAGTGGCCGCTCAAGAGCTGCAGCACCAAAGCTACGGCAGCGACACCAAGGCCGAATTTCAGCGAGAGCTTAGCAAACAGTTCATGCCGTTTTCTTAACAGGTAATATGCGCTCACGCTGATCACTAAAAAGGCGCCTGCAAGCCACGCCCCGATCACAGAATGCGTCAGACGATCTACTGAAGAAGGGTTAAAGACCATGGCCCAGAAATCGACAATCTCTGCACGCGCTTTCAATCCTTCTCCGACGATATGGAACCCTGCCGGAGTTTGCATCCAGGAGTTTGCGACAATGATCCAGATAGCGCTGAAATGGGCGCCAAGAGCAACCATGCAAGTAGAAAAGAGATGGAATTTAGGTGACACTTTATTCCATCCGAATAACACGATCGCTAAAAACCCCGACTCCAGAAAGAAAGCAAACACGCCCTCAGCGGCTAAGGCGCTGCCAAACACGTCCCCAACATATCGTGAATAGGTAGACCAGTTGGTGCCAAATTCAAATTCCATGACGATGCCGGTCGCAACGCCCAAAGCAAACGTCAAGGCAAACACTTTAGTCCAGAACTTGGCCATCTGCAAATAGATCGGCTGTTTCGTTTTTATATACGTTCCCTCGATCAGGACGAGCATTAAGCCCAGTCCAATGCTCAAAGGAGGATAGATGTAATGAAACATGATGGTAAAAGCAAACTGAATCCTCGCAAGTATTTCTACATCCATGTTCATCTCCTAAATGAAATTCAAAGTATACACATTCGCATTTTGATTGCGAGAGCTTGAATTTCGTAGTATGATGGTTTTATGCGTTTTTTCCAGCTGCTTATTCCCCCATTCGAGATATTGATGATCAGTACGATCATCTATTATCTTCTTTCCTTCTTCTGGAATACACGCGCTATGGACTTAATGTTGGGAATTTTAGCTTGCTTGGGTGTCTATGCGCTGTCCAATTTCCTCGACTTTCAAGTGATCCATCAATTGATGCAGCACTTTATCGGGGTTGCGGTGATCGGCTTGCTAATCCTGTTTCAACCGGAATTGCGTCTGGCGCTTTCCAAGTTGAGCTTCAAAGGGAAAAAGTATCGAGAAATAACAGAACTTGACCGCTTTCTGGAAAACATCTCACATGCTGTTTACCGCATGAGCGAAAAGAAAATTGGCGCACTTATTCTCTTGGAGAATCACGATTCCTTAAACGAATATGCCAACAAAGCGGTTATTCTAAACGCCCAATTTTCTCCTGAACTGCTCGAAACGATCTTTATGACGAATACACCTCTCCACGATGGTGCGGTCATCATTCGCGGAACGACGATCATTTCAGCCGCAACTATTCTTCCGCTTGCAGACGACAGCTCGCAAATTTCCAAGTCAATGGGAACACGCCATAGAGCAGGTCTCGGCACTAGCCAGCAAACAGACGCTCTGATCATTGTCGTCTCTGAAGAAACAGGCAAGGTTTCCATTGCCCGCGAAGGCATCATGACAAGAGGCGTTAAAATCGATCGCTTTAAAGGCATCATCCGCAGCATTTTCAACCCTCCTGAAACCCGATCGACCCTACCCTTAAACGTATTTGGAAAGATGAAAGAATGGACTGGTTAAAATCGTTTTTCACTTATCAGTGGCAAAGAAAACTGCTGGCACTGCTTACAGCCGTTTTAATTTGGCTCTTCGTGAATCAATCGATCACAGAAGAGACGACGATCTCCCACGTGCCGATCCGCGTAATTAATCTTCCTGAAGACAAAACCGTACCCAACATCCAACCAAACGGCATCATCGGCAAAAGACTTCCTTTGACATTGAAGGGATCAAAAAGCGTGATCGACCAATTAGAACCCGGCGACATTGAAGTCGTTTTAGACGCCTCAGAAATTCAGCAGAACGACTGGGTTGTGCATATCACAAAGAAAAACCTCGTAAGCTTAAATCCCTCGATCGATCTGGCACACCACATCACAGATGTGCAGCACCCTGAGCTTGTGTTGAAAATCAGCCCTCTAGTCAGCGCGCAGATCCCTGTCAACATCCTCGACCCCGACGGAACCCCTCCTCAAGGCTATGAGTACCTAGACGTATGGCCAAGAATTGTAAAACATACCGTCGTCGGGCCTCAGGAACAGGTTCAAGAATTGATAAACAAAGGCGTTGATCTCACTCTCGACCTAAGCCTGATTTCTAAAGCTGATCTGGATAAGCTCAAAGCAACTAAAGAGAACTACCACGATGATGAAGTGAGCTTTTTTATCCCTAGCCATTGGAAAAAAATCGCTCTCAACTTGAAAGGAGGTGTGATTGAAGAGATCAACGATCCGGAGATACAGAGCCTGCACATCGACTTTTTGAGAAATGAATATTTGCCTTTGGATGCAAACGTCCAGATTTCTCCATTTTATCCCTTATCCTCTGCAGGAAAGCTGAATCCTGAAAAGACACCTTTAATCAGCGATGGAAAAATCAAAGCGTCAAACGGTGTATATTATCTCTCAACTCCTCTCTTCGTTCCCAATGTGAGTCGTTTGTTTTTAGAAACGATCCGCAATAATCTGGAAATCGTGATCATGGTGGAAGAGATCGAAGACCATCCCCAACTACACTGGAGCTTACAGCTGATCGACCCGCACCTTCTGGAAGATGCGTATGTGAACTCTTTGATTTCCCAAACTCATGCAGGAGCAAAAAACAATAACCCTCGCCACTCTAAAAAACGGGAGCAGCATTTAAGGGAGAGATTCCGTCATTTTGCTGAGAGACTCACCCTCTATACGGCACCCGAAAGAAGACTCCAAATCGACGCAAGACTAGAAGCTAAAGGCATCTCTGTCGTGCCCTCATCACTATAAAATCTATGCCGGATAACCGTTTTTTTTCTCATACATCGCTAGCACTTGGGGAAACTACCCTGGATGAGGATGAAGCGCACCATCTTCAACATGTGATGCGGTTGGCTGCGGGTGACAAGATAGAATTGATCGATGGAAAGGGCGCTCTTGCTCAAGCTAAAATCAAAAAATGTTCTAAACGCAGCATTCTTGTCGAAGTTACAGACGTCCAGAAAGAACCGCCGTCCAATTTTTCCATCATCATCGCTCAGGCCATCCCGAGATTTCAACGCCTCGATGTGATCTTAGAAAAAGGCACTGAGCTAGGCATGACAGAGCTATGGCTCTTTCCCGGCGTGCACAGTGAAAAGGGTCAATTTACCGACCCTCAAAAAGAACGCATACAAAAGATCCTGATCGCCGCCATCAAGCAGTGCGGAAGGCTCTATCTACCATTCGTTCGCTATTGTGCACCACTGAGTGATTGGAAAAATCTGCCCTATCCACTCTTTTACGGAGATTTAAGCCCGAATACTCCGCGCCTGATTGATGCTTATGGCAAGCCTGAAAAAGGTTCGATCTTCGCTGTAGGGCCTGAACGCGGCTGGAGCCCGGAAGAGTTGAAGCAACTCAAAGCCTTAAATGGAATCGCTGTTTCGCTTCACACCAACACTCTGCGCACAGACACCGCCCCGCTCGCAGCCCTAAGTATTATCAGTCAACTTTCTCCGAACTAGCGGTTGGTTTGATTGCAAACTTTTCCGCCTTACCCTCACGTCATAGTTGTCTAAGAGCAGTTGAGCCTTTTTGTAATTTTGATCTGCAGATTTTTGAAGCAGTTCTTTAGCTTTTTCATCAGATTTTGCGACAATTTTCCCATAAGCATGCAAAAAGCCTAGCAAATAGAGAGCCTCTTTATTCTCACCCTCTACAGCCTTATTAATCCAGAAAAGCGCTTTAAAATTTTCGTGGTTATTGTAACAGTCTTTCCCAATTTGATATTGATTATCTGGAAACTTAAGATCCATCCCAGGATATTTATTAGAAGCCTCAATGATCCATTTTTTACTTAGCAGATCATTTCTTGCCCGCATCTCTTCGCTTGAAAAGGAGCGGTCGCTAGGATGTCTTTTATATTGGGGAAGTGCCTTAGATCCCGGACATTTTGTAAGTGGTACAGGATCAAAATCCGATATATTAGCTGACAA
>JBKEAL010000273.1:0-4897 GCA_047972195.1 Parachlamydiaceae bacterium | reverse complement strand
ACGATCCGACAGAGGTGCAAATCGTTCAAACCGATGGCGATCTTAGTGTCGTTATAGAAGGATATTGGTATCGTACTGTGCTTTGGGAAGTTCCACTTTTGGCTATTATATCAGAACTTTATTTTAAGATGATGGGTGCTACTCCGCAAGACTTTGTAGGAAAAGCCATACAGAAAGGCGTTGCTTTAAAAGAGCTCGAAGCCGATTATTCGGAATTTGGAACTCGCCGTCGCTTTTCTTTCGATGTTCAGGATAAAGTTGTAGGAGCATTACAAGAATCTTCCGGCGATTTCTTCAAAGGAACGAGTAATGTCTATTTGGCTATGAAATACAATACAACTCCTATCGGTACTATGCCACATGAGTGGTTTATGTACCATGGAGCCATTTTTGGCTATCGGTCAGCTAATATAAAGGGACTGGAGGCTTGGGTTGCAGTATATGACGGAAGTTTAGGGATAGCGCTTACCGACACCTACACTACAGACTCTTTCTTCAGTTCATTCAGCCAGAAACAGGCTAAACTGTTCGATGGAGTGCGTCACGATAGTGGAGACCCTCTATTCTTTGCTGACAAGGCTATAGATTTTTACGAGAAGACTCGTATAGATCCCACTTCTAAGACCCTTGTGTTTAGTGATTCTCTGAACCTACAGGCAGTAAAGCAGATAAAAGATCATGTGGCAGGCCGTATACATGATACATATGGAATAGGTACTTTCTTTTCGAACGATGTTGGTGTAAAGGCTCTCAATATCGTAATAAAGCTAACCGATGTGAAGGCTCATAAAAATGATCCGAAATATCTTAAGGCCGTAAAACTGTCAGATGTTGAAGGTAAGCATACTGGAGATGAGAAGGAGATAGATTTAAGCATAAGGACACTCGGTTTGGAATAATATCTTCTATTATATTAATTTAGAATAGTATAAAAAAGCGACAGTTCGATTGAACTGTCGCTTTTTATTATAGGAAAATGAATCTTAGTCTTTGAATTTAGCTTTCAAGAACTCGCGGTTCATACGAGCAATGTTGGCGATAGATACATTCTTAGGACATTGTACTTCACAAGCCTGAGTATTTGTACAGTTACCAAAACCAAGTTCGTCCATTTTAGAAACCATTGCTTTCGCACGGCGCGATGCTTCTACTCTACCTTGAGGCAGAAGGGCTAATTGGCTAACTTTAGCTGAAACGAATAGCATGGCAGAACCATTTTTACAAGCAGCAACACAAGCTCCGCAACCAATACAAGAAGCTGCATCCATAGCTTCGTCTGCATCTACTTTTGGAATAGGAATTGCATTCGCATCAGGTATACCTCCTGTATTAACGCTTACATAACCCCCTGCTTGCATAATCTTATCGAAAGCTGTACGGTCAACCATCAGGTCGCGAATCACAGGGAAGCCGTGAGAGCGCCATGGTTCGATGGTAATTGTTTCACCATCCTTGAACTTGCGCATGTGTAACTGGCAAGTTGTGATATCTTCATCCGGTCCGTGAGGATGTCCGTTGATATAAAGACTACACATACCGCAGATTCCTTCGCGGCAGTCATGATCGAATACAATAGGTTCTTTGCCTTCGTTGATCAATTTTTCATTTAAGATATCTAACATTTCAAGGAAAGAGCTTTCTGTTGAAATGCCTTCAAGTGAATGTGTCTCAAAAGTACCTTTTACTTTTGGTCCTTTCTGACGCCACACTTTTAATGTTATATTGATTAGTTTTTCCATTGTCGTTTTACGCTTTATAGTTTCTTTGTTGTCTTACTACGAATTCATAATCCAAAGGCTCTTTAATTAATTCAGGAGCAGCATCTTCACCCTGATATTTCCAGCATGCAACATAAGAATAGTTTTCATCGTCGCGCATTGCTTCTCCTTCAGGAGTCTGATACTCTTCACGGAAGTGTCCTCCGCAAGACTCGTTACGGTTTAGTCCGTCATAAGCCATCAATAAACCTATTTCGATAAAGTCGGCTAAACGCAAGGCTTTTTCTAATTCGGTGTTTAAGTCAGTAGCCTCTCCCGGTATACGAACATTAGACCAAAATTCTTTCTTAACTTCTTTCAGCTTCTCGATAGCAGTTTCCAAAGATTCTTTTGTACGTCCCATACCTACAAAATCCCACATAACTAAACCTAGTTGTTTGTGAATAGAGTCTACAGAACGGTTTCCTTTTATACTCATCAGCTGAGCTACCTTTTCTTTAACAGCATTTTCTGTTTGTGTAAATTCTGGCAGGTCTGTGCTGAAACGAGGAACTGAAATCTGATCGGCTAAGTAGTTCTGTATAGTATAAGGTAGTACGAAATATCCATCGGCTAGCCCTTGCATCAATGCAGATGCTCCAAGGCGGTTGGCTCCATGGTCAGAGAAATTAGCTTCTCCTAATGCAAACAGACCTTTGATGGACGTCATCAGCTCGTAGTCTACCCAGATTCCACCCATTGTATAGTGGATAGCCGGATATATCATCATCGGAGTTTCGTATGGGTTTTCGTCCACAATCTTGTCATACATCTGGAATAAGTTACCATATTTGGCTTCTACTACATTTTTACCAAGACGTTTTATTGCATCACTAAAGTCCAGATAAACGGCAAGTCCTGTAGAACCTACACCATAACCGGCGTCGCATCTTTCTTTGGCAGCACGTGATGCTACGTCGCGGGGAACCAGATTACCAAATGCAGGATAACGTCTTTCCAGATAGTAGTCTCTGTCTTCTTCTTTTATTTGAGTAGGCTTCAACTTTCCTGTACGGATAGCTTCGGCGTCTTCTTTCTTTTTAGGTACCCAGATACGACCGTCGTTACGAAGCGATTCTGACATCAGAGTCAATTTCGATTGAAACTCTCCATGTACAGGAATACAGGTCGGGTGGATTTGTGCAAAACAAGGGTTAGCAAAATATGCTCCTTTTTTGTATGCCTGAATCGCTGCCGATCCGTTAGAGCCCATAGCATTTGTCGAAAGGAAAAATGTATTTCCATATCCACCTGTAGCTATAACTACTGCATGGGCAGCAAAACGCTCCAATTCTCCTGTTACGAGGTTGCGTGCTATAATACCACGTGCACGTTCTTCGCCGTCGTTGTCTTTGATAAGAACAACATCAACCATTTCGTAACGGGTATATAATTTTACGCTCCCTTTGTTTACCTGACGGCTAAGAGCAGAGTAGGCTCCTAATAGCAACTGTTGTCCGGTTTGCCCTTTCGCATAGAATGTACGCGATACCTGTGCTCCACCAAATGAACGGTGATCTAACAGACCTCCATATTCGCGAGCAAAAGGAACACCTTGTGCTACGCATTGGTCGATAATACTGTTTGCAACTTCAGCTAAACGATGTACGTTAGCTTCGCGTGCACGGTAGTCTCCACCTTTGATCGTATCGTAGAAAAGACGATAAACAGAGTCACCGTCATTTTGATAGTTCTTTGCAGCATTAATACCTCCTTGTGCAGCGATAGAGTGCGCACGACGAGGAGAGTCCTGAATACAGAAATTTAATACATTGAAGCCCATCTCGCCAAGAGATGCAGCCGCAGATGCTCCAGCAAGACCTGTTCCTACTACTATAACGTCTAGGCGGCGTTTGTTCGCAGGATTTACCAATTTCTGGTGAGCCTTGTAGTTAGTCCATTTTTCTGCCAATGAACCTTCTGGTATTTTCGAATCTTTTTTTGGATCTATTATAGTACTCATATCTGTTTTTCTTTTAATCTTTAACAAAAATAATCTGATCTACGATTATGCAAATGGACACCAAAGATGTCTTACGTAGAAATAGATGGTCACAAATGCAAATATCAGGCAAATAAGAGTAGCAACTATTTGGCTGGCTACTTTCCAGCGGTTCATCCAAACCAGATTGTTCCAACCGATAGTTTGAATTGCGCTCCAAAAACCGTGAGAAATGTGGAACCATAATGCTACATACCAAACAAGATATGCTACAACAACCCAAGTCTGACTAAAATAGTACTTAATGAATGCAGCTCCATCTTGTGGAGATACTACTGTATCGCCTAGTTGAACTTCATGATGCCCCATTAGTTATACAAACATCATTTTGTACCAAAACTGGCTAAGGTGTAACACCATAAAGCCGATGACAATGATACCTAAAACAAGCATGTTTTGAGATGCCCATTCTACATTTTTTGGACGTACATTTACCGCATAAGCATCACTTCCACGAGCTTTGCGATTCTGTATAGTCAAAATCAATGCATAAATGAAGTGAATAGCAACAAGTGCACCTAAGGCTCCGGTACCAGCTACAGCATACCAATTGGCCCCAAGCAGAGCACAGATGGTATTGTAAGCATCTTCAGAAATCACAGCCGTAAAATTCATCGCTGCATGAAACAGCAAAAAGAAAACAAGAGCGATACCTGTGATACTCATGATCAACTTCTTACCAATAGAAGACGTAAGTAACCAACTCATAAATTAAATCGTTTTTAGTTATTTAGAATAGTTAATTTGATGATACTATAAATTATAGAAAATAACCATCTGGTATTGTATTTTTCTATTGCATTGCAAAAATAGGCTAAATAAAGGGATTTTCAAAGGGAAAACATGTCTTTTTGAATCAAAAAGATGCTTTATATTCTCAGTTATTTCAAGAATTTAGAGCTTCAGAGAATCTGGAGTATGGACTGAAGATTATACTTGTTTTGAGCCATGATAGTTATATTAAAATCGTATTCATTTATGAGTGCAGAATAGCACAGTTGAACAATAGAAGTGGCGTTCTTTTCTAATCTTGTGACTTTATAAACAGTTTTTTAGTCCTTTTTCGTTTTTTTGCTCTCGCTATTCTTTTCGTTTGAACAAATAGATACAAGCATTTTCACGGATACAATGCTCGTCT
>JBKEAL010000201.1:0-1425 GCA_047972195.1 Parachlamydiaceae bacterium | reverse complement strand
GAATGGCCTGTTGGGTGCCTGGTTTGAGACAGAAAAAACGATGCCAAAGGATCTTGGTCAATACAGTGAAAGTTGTCCTATACTCGTCAAAACAATCAATCAGTTAGAAGAGTATTTTGCGGGCAAGCGCCAAGATTTCGACCTACCGCTCGCGGCGACGGGCACACCGTTTCAGTGTTCCGTCTGGCAAGCGCTGTGTACCATTCCATATGGAGAAACCTGGAGCTACTTGCAACTGGCTGAAGCCATTGGTAACCCGAAAGCGGTGCGCGCAGTTGGTCTGGCGAATGGCAAAAATCCACTCTCTATCATCGTGCCGTGCCATCGCGTGATTGGCAAAAGTGGCAAACTGACTGGCTACGCGGGTGGTGTCGAGAGAAAAGCCCAGCTGCTGGCGTTAGAAAAAGAGGCATAACAGAGAAAAATGTTCGTCATGGAAAGATCGACCCTTGTCCCCCTGCTGCTCATCTGTGTTGGCGCGATGTCCGGTTGCAGCCGCGATGATTTGCAGCGCATGGTCAACAAGGAGACCTATATGTTTGAAGGGATCTACGACAATCAGTATGACCAGCAACTTCTGGTATTCAAAGACGGTAAAGTCGCGATACAGGATGCTCATGGCGATGCTGTGTGGCAGCGACCGTTCGATCTCGACGATGACGAACTGACGATTCAGATGAGCCAGAACTCCAAAGAGCAGCGCCCTGAGCTGGTGATGCGTGTGCATGGTAAGGGGGAGGTGCTGACATGCAGCGCCTGCGCCCGTTATCAGTTGAGCAACATCTGGGTACGAGAAGGGGCAGAGGCGCAAAACGTCGAACTGCCCGGCGAAAACCAATCTTAATCTCTGCGCACTACATACTCATAAACAGGGGTTGATTGAGCAGCAGATGCAGGGCGATGCTCACAGCGTAACCAAGAATAATCACCGGCGTCCATTTCAGGTGACCAAAGAAGGTGTACTTGCCGTGTGAGGCGCCCATCAGCGCGACCCCGGCGGCCGAGCCAATCGACAGCAGACTGCCGCCAACCCCGGCGGTCAGTGTCACCAGTAACCAGTTGCCGATAGACATGGTGGGCTCCATCGTCAGAACAGCGAACATCACCGGAATGTTATCGACCACAGAAGAGAGGAAGCCAATCATCACGTTGGCCCACACCGGATCCCACTGGGAATACATCACGTCGGAAATCAGCCCCAGATAACCAAGCAGACTCAGCCCACCGACACACATCACCACACCGTAGAAGAACAGCAAAGTGTCCCATTCGGCGTGCGAAATGCGGCGAAATACGTCAAACGGTACTACCGAACCAATGCGGCGCAGCGCCGCTTCGTCGTTGTTGGCAATCGCCAGCGCGGTTTTCTTCGCCAGCGAACTGGCCAGCGTTTTACGCAGAAAGTAACCAAAGAACTGCAAATAG
>JBKEAL010000198.1:0-10876 GCA_047972195.1 Parachlamydiaceae bacterium | reverse complement strand
AAAGTACCACGTCGCAAAGTTTAAGGCGTAAGCAGTTCCTTTGAATAAGGAACTTGTGGCGTTTCTAAGGAAATGACCACGAATAGCAGGATAAGCGCATTGATGACGCTTGAACATAACTTGGATTACAAAGGTAATCCGTTCAAAGGTTCATTGACATGTAAAATGTGAATAATGGGGCTCTGCCCCATTTCCCCGGCAAAGGGCTACTCGCCCTTTGCAAACCAGGGGATGGGTTATTTTTGGATCTCTTAAGAGAGGACTAAAATGATTAAAACTTGACAAATACACATAGCAGACGCAAAGGGCGCAAAGAAATTACTTGTAGTACCGCTATGACATAGTTTAGAAAGCATTGCAAAGCAATGCTTTCTACAATCAAAATGGAAAGAGATGCGGTTAAAAGATCAGATCAACTATTGACCAAGCCGAATGATTCTCTGATCTTTTAACCGCATCTCTTTCCATTTATCGCGCCTTTGCGATGAAAAAATCCGAGAATTTCGGGCAAGGGCAAGGGCAAGGGCAAGAGCAAGAGCAAGGGCAAGAGCAAGAGCAAGGGCAAGAGCAAGGGCAAGAGCAAGGGCAAGAGCAAGGGCAAGAGCAAGGGCAAGAGCAAGGGCAAGAGCAAGGGCAAGGGCAAGGGCAAGGGCAAGGGCAAGGGCAAGAGCAAGAGCAAGAGCAAGGGCAAGAGCAAGGGCAAGGGCAAGAGCAAGAGCAAGAGCAAGGGCAAGAGCAAGGGCAAGGGCAAGGGCAAGGGATGAACTACTCCGGGGATCTTTGGGCTAGTTCTTTGCGGAGGTTTTTAAGGGTTTTTGAGGGTTTGCGGTCGGGTTTTTGGAGGGCTTCGGCAAGATGGAGATGCTCCCAGGATTTAACGTAATTGGAACGCATGGCGTAGAGCTGGGAAAGGAAATAATGGGCGTTTTGGTCTTGAGGGGCAAGGTCGATGTATTTTTCGAGTAGTGCGAGAGCTTCTTTGTAGCGGTCGAGTTGGAGCCAGGTGACAGCGAGGAAGAAATAGCCTGAACGGAATTTGGGGTAGAGGATCAGCGCCTTTTCCAGCCGCTCCTTTTTTAATTCAAGGGAGGCTCGATCTTGCTCAACGTGGAGAAAAGCCGCTTTGATCGCTTCTTTGTCCGCTTTTCCGGCAAGGTAGTCTTCGATGATTTCTGCGTAGGCAAGATCATCTTTATCTTTTACCTGATCGTAGATCTCTTTTAATAGCTGTTTAGCCTCTTGTTGCTGATCGGAAAAGAGGAGGTTGTATCCCATGAACTCTTTGACCATTAGATCGTCTTCAAGATAGGGAAGCGCTTTGTTGTAGCAGCGCAAGGCTTCTTTATATTGTTCGTTTTGCCAATGGACGCTCGCTTCGTTCACATAGGCCATCCCCACCACCTCCTTGGTAGTTCGAGGTTCGAAGGGGCGCATTTCGATGCCCATGTACTCCTCAGTTTCGATGTGGATGCCTCTTGCGGTCGTTTCGATATTGATGGTTTTGTCTTCATCTTTATAGCGAACATAGATGTGACCCGGCGGTGTGATCGCTTCTAGTGGAAGATTTAAACGCTGGGCTAAGGAGAGGTAGAGGATCGATACGCCAAGGCAAACACCGCGTCTTGAGTCAATTACGGAGGGAAGATAAGTGTAACGGTCGACGTTTTTCACGAACACGGAGTGGGGAGGGAAGCGGTAGCCCATTTCTTCAAAGATGAAGCGGTTGATTTCGCGGATTTTCTGTTCCGGAGTGGCTGTCATGGGTACGCGAGCGAGGATTTGGAGTGCCATGAGGTCGATGACTGCTTCGTATGTGTCGATTTTTCCAGCTAAAGAAGGGCTGTCGGCAGCTTGGGCTAATAGTAGGGCGCGCGATAGGTCGATCTCTTCTGATGGCAACTTCAAGAGCTCTTCTTCGCTTTTGGATGTGCTGCTTTTTAGCGTCTTATTTGGCAGCTTGTCTGTGATCGATTGGATCAAGGCAAGCTCTTGGGGATTGAGCTCTAGCGCTTCGACGCCTTCGGCTTTTGTGATCAATGTGACAACGGAGCTGATGGAGTGATCGCTTAGCAAAGTGATCGGAAGCGATCCTGAGGCGCGTTCTTTTGCAAGCAGCTTCCACGCGTCTGCCAACGCTTTTTTCCCATCGGTTGAGTCGGGGAATAATTTATAAAATGCCAGATGAGAGGAGATCGAATCGGGGTTTAAGGTGGTGTATAGAAGGTGAATTTTTTCAGGCGATGTGAAAGCCACGAGAAGCATTAGGGTTGCTAATAGAAGTTTCTTCATCGTGTAAGCTCCCTCATCAGAAGTGCAAGCGGTCCATGATCCTGAATCTCTTCAATGGAGGGACGGTAACGCAGACTCCAGTTTTGTGGAGAGATCGTGCCCGGCAGATTAATTCGAGAATGCTTGGGATCTGATTGATCTAACTCAGGAAACAGGCTCAGGTATTCTTGAAACAGGTTGATGTGCAGCAGGCTCGGAGTGGTGTGGCTGTCTTTCAAAATCTCGAGCCGTTTATCCAGAGATAGGTGAGGCGTAAACTCCCATCCTTTGAACTGTGCGAAAATGGATGATTCCTCTGGATGATTTTCCCACCACTCTCTTAAGAGGTCTGAGTCATGAGTTGAGACTGTTGTCATGCTGTTGACGGGATAGGAGCTATAAGGAATAAAACTGAGATCGCCTTTCCAATCCCTCTCCCAGCGGATCACTTTAGTTCCAGGGATGCCAAGGGTAGCCATCGTTTCTTTTGTTTCATGCGGAATGGTGCCGAGGTCCTCTCCAACCGGAAGCATGCTGCTTGATTGAAGAAGCATTTTCAGCTGGGTTTCTCCTCGCTGTTGCCATAAGTGTCTCTCTTCCGGCATGAAATTGCCTTCCCGCGGTTTTTTGCCTATGGGGATTCCCCAAAGCCTAAACAGGCCAACAATGTGGTCGAGTCTATATAAGTGAAAAATCTGTTCGGCGCTTTTAAGCCGTTCCTTCCAAAACTTAAAATCAGTGATGACCTGCGGCTCAAATTTGTATAGCGGAAAGCCCCAGCGTTGGCCCTCTTTGTTATAGTAATCTGGGGGGGCTCCCGCCTCCAGCGAGAGGTCGAAGATGTCGCTGTGGGTGAGCACATCGATGCTCTCCGGGCTAACCAGAATGGGAATATCGCCCTTGATGAAAATGTCTTTGGTTTGTGCGTATTCTTTGACGCGGTGCATTTGCGCATAAGCAATCGACTGAAGCCAGATGTAGAACGGTTCATCGTCAGGATTGCCTAGGGCTTTGTAGGAGGCGTAGGCTTTCACCCAGGAAAACCTCTTCACAAAAGCGTGCATTTCTTCTTTAAGAAACGTCTCTTTGTTGTGTTGGTAGTGCTCTTTTAACAATTTTAGCTTGGTATCCAGAATGAAGGCGTAGTCTATTCTTTCTAAGCCATTCAACGCTTGGAGATCCGCGATAGGAATTCCGTGTAGAGCGTGCAGGCTGATGTAAATAGGATTCAACGCATTGGCCGAAATCGCATTGTAAGGGCTGGGATCAATTCCTGAATCGTTCAGAGGAAGGAGTTGGATGATATCGAAGCCGATGACGTGCATCCAATCGATCAGAGGAAGAAGATCGAGAAATTCTCCGATGCCGCAGCTATTTTTGGATTTTAATGAAAAAAGGGGGGTGTTGATCCCGTGGTGGGGACGCACTCCAATCGCATTCCAGTTCTTGTGAGCTAAGCTCTGTTCAATTTGCAATGACGCCCTTTTGTCTTAAATAGGTTTCCACATCTTTCATCAAGTCTTGACCCAACCAATTTCTTTTGTATAGATCGATCAGCATGTTTTCACCCGTCCAGTTATTGACAACGACTCCTTTAGGCAAATTTTTCGCCTTGCGGATATAAGCCCGGATCATGATCTGGAACGATTCTTTTGTGATTAAATCATGTTCGATCATCCATTCCAACAAGGAATCCATAAGGGCGTGATCGAGAAAGATGGCTGTATTGAATGCCAAGTCGACCGATTTCTTCTGTTCGGGGGTCAACTCCCATCCAGCGAAAAGTTTGCGTCGATACTCTTCGAGCAAAAACTTTAGAGAGGCGACAGGGAAGTGTTCTCCTTGCGATGAACGCTTTGGGTAAGTATTTAAGAGGGTAGTCAAAACGACAGGACTAAAGGAAGGCTGACCTACGATCCAGTCGTTGCATTGGATTCTGGATTCTTCTGTGACTTCCATATAGATGTCATGCAGAGCTCTTAAACAGTTGGGATGTTCGAGTTCAATGATCTCTTCCAAATTGTCGGAAACTTGTCTCAAGAACCCTTCTACGGAGGATAAGGCGTCTATTGCTAATGTGGGAGTAATCGAAGTGATATTTGTGAAGAGGATGGTTTTTTGGATTTTTGATAGTGATTCGGGGTTTTCTTTGTACTGCTCTAATGCGTTCAGTCGTTTGCTAGGAGTTCTTTGGAGGGACATCTTTGTCGATGGACTGCGCGGCGGGGTGCTGGTTGGAACATGCTCTTTTTTTGACCTGATTAGCGGCCGAGGTGTGGGTGTTGGGATCGCAGGTACTTCTTGATGCAGATGCGTCAACGCAAGTTCTCTTTTTCGGGCGCTGTTAGTAAAAAAGCGTTTGATGCAAGTGAGCAGTCTCTTAAAGGGGCTGTGGCGAAGGACTTCTTTTTGCAAATGCTCTTCTGTCGTGCGGTCGATGCTGCGGATAGCATCCACTGCTTCATTGACCCATACCTTTTCTTGGCGGTTTGCGGGAGCAAAATGTTCAAGATTTCGAATGAGACGATTTAACGGGAGGGCTTCTTTTGCATTCCCGTCTTTTTTATAGATTTTTCGACCACCGAAAAGGGTGGTTCTGCAGGTGAATTCTTCGGGATTTCTTACGTAATCGCGAACTTCTTGGATGGTAGAAAATTGAATGGCTGACATGCCCCAAGAATACTAGCTTTTAGGTTTTAAGTCAGCCCAAACATGCCGCCGCCTTTAGAAGCGTACGTGCCTTGGGCAACGGTGGGAATATCTCCGCGGGATATAGCTTCGCGCCACTGGTTGGCTTTACTGAGAAAACTTCTCATTTCATGGACAATTTTATCGGCATGGATGTCCTTCATGGAAAGTTCACTTGTCATGACCAAGCTATCCATCTGTTTGCTGTAGGAAAAATTCCCATAGCGAGGAGGAGGTACGCCGTTTGCTTTTAGCGCTTCGCGGAACACATTTTCTCTGTATCTGCCGGCCGGGACAATACCCAGATTGCAGCCGATCACGAGGACGTTGCGATGTGGATCTACTTCCAGCTGGAGATTCAACTTGTTAGGGAATTGAATCAGGCAGCTGTTGTTCTTATCGGGTTGCAAGTTTTCGATATGGAGCAGCTTGCCAACCTCTTCGAGGAGTGTACCAAAATATTCTTTGACCATAGCTTACCCCTACTTTCTCCCTTGCTGTTCCTGTTCTTCTGCTTCTCCCTCTTCCTCTTCTTCGCTTTCTTCTGTTTCCCGGTCGAGTTCATCTTCCAGGTCTTCGAGCGCTTCTAAAATAGCCAGGTAGAGGTCGTCTCTGTGCTGCAAGGATTTGTAAATTTTGGCCATGGCCATCTCTCTGACACCGTCGCGAAACTGGGATAAGGCAATGATTTTCGCTTGCAGCCACTTTTCAAGGCCCAGTCGCACAGCTCTTTGCAGCACCTTGTCAGCAGAAGGATAACGCTCTGATGCAAGCGACATGAACTCTTTGGCCATCTTTTCAAAGTTCAGATCTTCAGGAACAGGAATGCCATTATTTTCAAACAGGGTTTTCAGAAGCTTCATGCGGCCTTTGAAGTAACGATAGACTCCTAGAATGGCTTGCAGGCTGCGCGTTTCTGTAAAGAGGCGGTGGAGTTCGCCCGGTTCGATAGAGGGGCCTTTCGACTTCATGTCGGCGCCCAGAGAATGGAGCAGGAAGTCGACCACTTTTTTCAAGTCCTTGAAAGCGTATTTTTGAGATAGCTCGTCGAAGAGAGTAGGCGCTTCTCTTGGGTTTCCGGTCACATCTCGATATAGCTCCCTCATCGAGGTTGTAGTGCCAAGACCCTTTTGCGAGGCTTCCCGCGCCTGAGCATGGATATTTCTTCCTGCGGCGATTTCTCGTCCTCTCTCCTGATTGAGCTCTTCTTTGACCTCTCGAATCTTGTTTGCAAGCTCGCCTTCGGTCGTTTCCAGCAAGAATTCGAGCGCTTCGTCTGCAAGAGAGATGTCGGGGAAGTGTTCGAGAAGTTTTCTTAGGATCTCTTCTTTGCTGTCTTCCGGCTTGATCGATTCGCGAAGCAGCATTAGTGTATTGGCATTTAGTTCCGGATTGCGCTTCTGGAACTGGTCGGCCATCTGCTTCATCTGCTCGACAGGAAGCATGCGGCCCAGTTTGTCGCCTGATTGAAGCATCTTTTGGACGCGGCTCTGTTGCGCTTTGATCGGCTTTTCTTTTTTCGCTAAGCGCGCAGCCATTGGGTTGACCGTTTCAGAGAGCTGATCTCTGAAGGCAAGTTCTGAGGATTTTTGCTCAGCACGAAGCTCCTGCGCAGTGTCGGCAGCTTCCGCTTGCATTGCTTGCAGCGTGACATTGATATGATCTGAGGCACCGCGAAGATTTATGTCTGCCATAAGCCCTCACTATTATGAGATCTGGATTCTCCCAAGCGGTTGAATCTTGATCTCAGGGACGATTTCCTGATAGGACACAACAGAAACGTCCGTAAATTCCATTTCAATTAACTTCCTAACAAAACGTCTGACGTCAATCGCAGTCAGCACGACGGGGGGTTGTCCTCCGGGTGGAGGAGGAGCTACTGTCGAGCGCACAGCTTGCAGGATCAACTGGACGGAATCTGGGTCGAGCGCAAGGTAAGATCCTGCTGAAGTTTGTTTGATCGCACCGCGTACCATGTCCTCAATCTCAGGATCGAGAATGTAAACAGAAAGCACTGACTGACCGAGAGAGTACTTGTAGCTGATGTATCTCTTAAGCGAAGAACGGACGTATTCAGTCAAGAGCACCGTATCTTTTTCCGTTTGAGCCCACTCCGAAAGAGACTCAAGAATCGTTCTCAAGTCTTTAACGGAAACCTGCTCTTGGATTAGTCGTTTGAAAATGTCGGTCATTTTCTGGAGAGGAATCAATCGGGTGACCTCTTTGACTAGATCAGGGAACGATTTTTCTACAAACTCGAGCATCGATTTGACTTCCTGGATGCCCACAAATTCGTTGGCGTAGTGGCGGAAGAAATAGGACAAGTGCAAAATGAGCACTTCAAGGGAAGACCAATACTTAATTCCCGCCCTGTCTAAAAGCTCTTTGTTTTTGTCTTCAACCCACAAACTGGGCAAGCCCAGAGAGTTTTTGTAGCTTGTATAAGCGATGTTATAGCGTTTGAGGTTTTCTTCGTTTTCGTTAGTCAGGACGTGATTCTCCAGGATTTTTCCTCGGACAATCGGCACTTCGTTCAGGTGGATCGCATATTCGTTGGCCTCAAGAAGAGGCGAATCGGTACGTGCATGCACACCGGGGAATCGAACGCCTAGATCAGCATAGAGCGCTTGTCGCATTCTAGGAACCATTTGGTCGATGAATCCTTGGCCGCGAGGCGCTTTTTGGATTTCTAGGCTGATGCTTTTGCCGCACTCGAGCACAACCGGCAAGGTTAAAGCGTAGCTGTCTATCCCGCCGCCTGAGATGACTTTATGCCCTTTGACACCTGTATCGACACTGGAAGCTGCAGAAGCTGCTGAGCTGATGGTCGCACCGCCTGCGCCTGCGTCCATTTGCGACGTTTCACTAGCAAATAGAGAGTATCCGATCAATCCAAGAGCGGCAGAGAGGATCATGAAGGGAGCTGTCGGGAAGCCGGGAAGAAGGCCCATGCCCATAAGGAACGCTGCTGCGATCATTAAGGCTTTTGGCTGTTTTAAGATCTGGCCGGATATTTCAGAACCCAGGTTGGATACCTCTTTTTCGGTCGAAACACGGGTCGTGACGATACCTGCTGTAATGGAGATCAAAAGGGCAGGGATTTGAGAAACCAGACCGTCACCAATTGACAAGAGAGAATAGGTTTGGACTGCGTCCATGGCAAGCATGCCATTCATCGTCGTACCGATGATGATACCGCCGACAACGTTGATGATGGTGATCACGATACCTGCGATCGCATCTCCCTTAACGAATTTCATCGCACCGTCCATCGCACCATATAATTGGCTTTCCTTTTGTATGATCAGGCGCTTTTCTCTAGCTTGGTTGGAGTCGATCATTCCGGCTCTTAAGTCGGCGTCGATACTCATCTGTTTACCGGGCATAGCGTCCAATGTGAAGCGGGCAGCAACTTCAGCTACGCGTTCAGCACCCTTTGTGATTACGATAAAGTTGACTAAGGTGATGATCAAAAAGATGATACCACCAACGACGAAGTTACCCCCGACGACGAAGTTACCGAACTGGAAGATGATTTCACCGGCATCCGCATGGAGAAGGATCTGTCTTGTCGACGCGATGTTCAAACCCAATCTGTACAGAGTTGTGATCAGCAAAAGAGAAGGGAAGATCGACAGCTGGATGGCGCTGGGGATGTATAGAGCGACCATCAAAAGAGAAACGGAGAGAGCCAAGTTCAAAGCGATCAAATAGTCGATCATGAACGGCTGTAGAGGGATGATGATCATTGCCAGGATAGCGATAATCAGCATCGCTAAGGCAAGATCGGAGGATCGTGCGATGTTTTCCATCGAACGATCGCCGCCCAGTCGGGCTGTTATCCCGTCGAGGATGCTTCTAATAAATCCCATTTCCGGTTTCTCCTAATTTCATTAGTGCTCTGTAAATAAAGTTTTAGTGGGAAATGTTAAGTTGAAAGCTCCCGCGGTTGAACGATCCAAAATTAGCTCGTATAGATCTATACGGGCAAATTTTGGATCGTTCAACCCCGGGGCTTTGAACTAAAATTACCATTTAAAATTTTCTTTACAGAGCACTAGTACTTCACTTTTCTTCTGCGTATTCGTAAGGAGCATCGCTTTCCAGCGAAGCAATCCAGCGTAAAATTTCAGCAACAGCTTCATAAGCATCTTCAGGAATATACTCGTTTACCTCGCCATTTTCCCAAAGTTCATGGGCAAGCTTAATATTTCTTACTATAGGGACATTATAACCTTTTGCCATTTTTATGAGCCGTTCCGCAAGAACATCTTTTGCCATTGCAACGATGAAAGGGGCAACATCGGTTCCTTTTTTATAACCAATAGCTATGGCTAAGTGGGTCGGGTTAGTTACAACTGCGGCAGCCTGCTTCATTCCCTGTGCGGGGCCGGCTTCATAGGCGATTTCTTGAGCTATCTGTTTTCTTTTACCCTTGATATGGGGGTCGCCCTCGCTGTTTTTGTACTCTTGCTTGATTTCAAACTTTTCCATCATCATTTCTTTGCCGAAATTGTACTTTTGGTAGGCAAAGTCAATTACAGCTACTGCAACGAAGAAGATCCCAAGCTTAATGACCACTTCCATCAAAAAGTTGTTAAAAACGAGTAAAGAAGAGGCGATTGGCATGGAGACAGTTCTGACCAAAATAGGGATACTGTCGTACATGACATCGTAGATCAAGTAAGCTGCGACAGAGATCTTTAAGATCGATTTAATCAACTCAACCAGAGTCTTGAGTTTAAATTTGGCTTTGAGATTTTCTACGGGATTAAATTTTTTGATGTCGAACTTGAACACTTCCAGAGCCATCATGGGTCCGACCATCAGAAAGTTGACCAGGATACCGATGACTGTAACAAGAAGTAGCGCAGGAATGCTGGCAAGAAAGATCACGTGAACCGCTTCCAGATAGAACGCAACGATCTTTTCCAGGAGATTCGTGTCCGGAATCGCTTTGAACGCGCTCACAAGATAATCCCCCAGGTAGTGATACAGCGTGACACTCATCCCCGCTACCGCCCAGATCGAGACAATAAAGGTAAAAGCTGACGGTAAGTCCTGTGATTTAGCAACTTGCCCCTTTTTTCGCGCATCGCGCAACTTCTTCGGGGTTGCATGTTCGGTTTTGTCGCCCATAGCCCTCCATCAAAACAAGGGTACGCGCAAAGACAATCTATAGCAAAGGAATTCTTTCCCTCTACACTTCTATTATATAATTAATTATAAGATTAGTCAAATTAATTTACAAAACAAGCGCTAATAAAGTAACGCAACAAAATCAGCGTCTTACAGGATAAGTCGCTAAGCAAATTTAGAACAAAAAAATAGCAATAGAGTAGAGGTGGGATTGAACCCCACCTCTACTCTATTGGAATTTTAGCTCAAAAGAAAACGAGGCAAAACAAATTTGGAGTACACTCCAGAAATGTTGCTGAAATTTTGGAGTACACTCCAATCCAAATAACCTTGATTTGAATCGCTTTTTCCCTTATAATTAGTCGATCTTAAGGAAACCTTAACATGAAAAAACGCTCAGCAGGGATCGTTGGCTTACCCAACGTAGGCAAATCGACATTATTTAATGCTTTGACTTCTTCAAAGCAGGCAGAAGCTTCCAATTATCCATTTTGCACGATCGACCCGAACGTGGGTGTCGTCGAGGTGTTGGATCCTCGATTGCAAATTCTTTCTGATATTTCCGGAAGCGCCAAGCTTGTTTATGCGACGATGGACTTCGTCGACATTGCTGGATTGGTTGCGGGCGCCTCTAAGGGAGAGGGACTGGGCAATAAGTTCCTTGCTAACATCCGCGAAAGCGACATGATTGTACAGGTGGTACGCTGCTTCGATTCTTCCGAGATTATCCACGTAGCCGGCAAAGTCGATCCGATCAATGACATCGAGGTGATCGGCCTGG
>JBKEAL010000128.1:0-1166 GCA_047972195.1 Parachlamydiaceae bacterium | reverse complement strand
CGAGAACGATAGTCCTTCGCGACAATTGGCACGCTATATCAAAGAAACCGGTGAGCGTTATGTGGATAATATAACTGTAAAGTTGATCTACCGCAACGACCGCTTCGGACGGGGTGGCGATCATACGCCCTTCAGCCGGAAGGGATATGCAGCCGTACGCATCTGCGAAATGCACGAGAATTATAACCGAACCCATCAATATGCCCGAAGCGAAAACGGAGTGAAATACGGAGATGAAATAGAAGGAATCGACTTTGAATACCTCCGTAAAAACACGGGTGTAAACCTGTCTGCTGTAGCGAATCTGGCTTTGGCCCCTTCAACTCCCGTGAATGTGAGGCAGGAGGTCTCTGAACTTACCAACTATTCCACTCTCCTTTGGGAGGCTCCTAAACAAGGGAAGAAACCGGCAGGCTATTATATCCTGATTCGTGAAACCGATCAGCAATGGCAAATGAAAATACGTATAAATGGAACAGAAGCACGTTTGCCTTACAGCAAGGATAATTATTTCTTCGCTGTACAAAGTATTGATGCAGAAGGACACGAAAGTCTAGCCGTATTCGCCAAGGGCGAGTAAAAACAAGAATAAAGAAAAGATTAAGAGTCAGTTAAAAATTAAGAACTATGAAAGTGGACAAAACGACCATATTAATGTATTTAAAATCAATGCATTAACCCGTAAATCGAGTACAGTTTTTCTAGAGTCACTTTGTACACGGATAGGTTGTCTCAATATGTCAATTTTTGTCTTGTTTTGTCAATCGTGGAAATAAAAAGAGTCTGACTATCTACTGATAATCAGACTCTTTGTCTTTTGTTGGCTTTGCTTGTCTTTCGACATTTCCACCTTTCGGTGGGCGTTGACGGATTCGAACCGCCGACCCTCTGCTTGTAAGGCAGATGCTCTGAACCAGCTGAGCTAAACGCCCTTGTTAGATTGCATTTTCTCTCAAATGCGTGGCAAAGGTAGGACAAGAATTTTATATTTGCAATATTTTGATCGAAATATTTTGAAGAAAATTATATACCATTGATACATAGCTAATTTAAAAGACCCACATATAGAAGTATGAGTGCAGAAGACAGGACTTAAACCTGCAACCTCGACTTGGTGACCGATGCTCTTTCATTTGAGCTACTTCCGCGTACGAATTAGTTTTTTA
>JBKEAL010000114.1:0-20052 GCA_047972195.1 Parachlamydiaceae bacterium | reverse complement strand
ACGCTGTTTGATCGGCGACGAGAACGCCCAATGAGCGGGGAAGTTTGCCCTGATCTGTCTTCAATGTAATGAGCGTGTAGTCTTCCGAGGCGTTTCGATCGATAGTCAAAGGCGCATGGTGGTCGAACCCCAGATCGGGCTCGGGGAAGAATTCGAGATGGTCGATCTTGCTGATCGGCAAAGCGATCTTAAATTCCTCTCCACTCTTCTCAACAAAGATCGGGGAGAGCTTTTTTGGCAGCTTGGCATCTGCGTCCGCGAAGACTTTTTTGTTTAAATCGCCCTTTTGGGAGCCTTTTCCAACAGAAACTTTGTAGCTTAACGCCTGACTACCCGGCAGGCAGGTGTCTTGGGAGCAAATAACCCAGGAGACCGCCGTCTGAAATTCCACTTCATTGCCTTGAAAGTGTGGATCCAGCCTTAATGTAGCCATTAACGGTAGCGTTTCCGCATAACCGAAGGTGATCAACCCTTCGTGGTCGAATTTTTGCGGGACAGGCCACTCTTCTGAAACGAGGGTGACAGAGGGAGGGAGTTGCCATTCTACAGTAGGCGCCATTCCTGCATCGCCGGGATTTTTCCAATAAAGATGCCAGGAAGGGTCGAGTTCGAAGCTGATTAAGACGCGAAATGTGTCGCCGGGAGCGATGAGTTCATTTTCTGCAATCAACTGGACGGCTGCCGGCGCACTCTCACTCCCGAAAACCGGAGAAATTATCACTATGAGAGCCAGAAAGAGAGAGAAAATGGTTTTCATTCTTGACTTTTGCTCCTTTTCCGTTCTAAAAGTTAAGTAGTCCTCCTCCATAAGGAGGAAATCTACAGACTCACATTTTAACAAAGTCTTTAAAGTATGATAAACTATTATATAATTACAAGCAACCCATTTCTTGAGGCTTACTCTCAATCCGACCTATTAGGAAAACTAATTTTTATCGGATTATTAGCCTTATCAATTTGCAGTTGGATCATATTAATACACAAATTCTGGATAAACCGAAAAGCGCAAAGCTCAGCCATCCAATTCCAACGCGCCTTCTCCCTGCAAAAAATGACGCCCCTAGCCCTGGATGCGGATAAAGCACCTCAAGATTCACAACCTCACCCTTTCCGTACCCTTTATGCTATCCTGAAAAAAAACACTTTAGAGCTTCTCAATAAAAACCGCCACTTTTCTGAAAAAGGGAGCAATCCCTACCTGACCGAAGCCGATATCGACTACATCGAAGGCCACCTGGCTACCGGCATCGCTCAAGAAACTAAAGATCTGGAGAAAAACCTCTTTATTTTAGCTACCGTCGTGAGTTTAGGGCCATTTTTAGGTTTGCTCGGCACTGTTTGGGGAATTTTAACCACATTTGCAGACATGCAGACCCAAACGGGAGGCAACACGCACCAAGCAGTACTCGGAGGACTCTCCCTCGCACTTGCCACTACCGTTTTGGGGTTAGTCGACGCCATTCCCGCGCTGATCGGTTACAACTATCTGAAAAATAGCGTGCGCGATTTCCAAACGGAAATGGAGGGATTCTCTCAGGAAATCCTCTCATCCGTTGAGATGCAATACAGAAAAGTGGGGAAAGACTGATCTATGGCGCGCATGATTGGAAAGATAAAAAGCGCTTCGTTTGAAGAACCATCCGTCAATTTAACACCTCTTATCGACGTCGTATTCGTAATTTTGATCGGATTCATCATTATCGCACCGCTTCTTGAAGTAGATAAAGTAGAGTTGGCTGATGCTCCGCATAATGGACCGCGCCAAAGCCTCTCCGTCCAGGAAACAAGCCCCATCGCCATCCACGTCAGGCAAGACAACTCCGTTTTAATTAAAGGAATGGTCGTGCCTTCACAGGAACTAGAAGACAAACTCCTGGTTTTAAAGAAACAGCATCCCCAAGCCGTGCCGCAGCTCTTTCACGACAAAAAGGCACACTTTGGGACCTATCAAACTGTAAAAAACGCACTCGAAGCCTCCGGATTTGAGCAGCTAGATATCGTCTTAAACCCATGATAGCAGCCAATGCAGAAGATAACAGCTTGAAATTGATCGTTCCTTCGGTCTTATTGCTGCACGCTTGCGCCCTATTTCTACTTCTGTTCTATTCCCATGAGCAGCCGCCCTTGCCCATCCCTAAAAAACTGGTCGTTTCTAGTGTCAAATTAACTCCGAAGACAGCTACGCCGCCAAAACCGATAGCTGCAGCTCCGCCTGTACAAGCAAAACCACAGCCCAAAGAGGAAGCGGCACCGCCTGTAAAAGCAAAACCTCAAGAGCCAGTAAAAAAACCGCAAGAAAAGCCTGCTTCCAAGCCAGTTGTAAAACCGGAAAAAAAGCCTGAACCAAAAAAACCGCCGGCTCCAGCCAAAAAACCTGCAGCCAAACCGAAACCTGTGAAAAAAACGGAAGTCGCTAAAGCTATAGAACCCAAGCCCTCGCCGCCATCCTCCAAAACGCCCCAACTCGAACAGAAGCAGAAAGAACTTTTGATCAAAGCAAAGGAAAAGATTGGAAAAATTGATACAGCCTCTGATAAAGTGATCGCAACGGGCAACCTCTCCAAAGCACTACCAACCGCATTAGCCGCTCTTTCGATCGACAGTTTAAGCGTTGAAGCAGCCCCCTCGATGGGTTTTGAAGAACTTTCCTATCGAGATGAACTGGCCTTAAGATTGAAGCTTAATTTAAAGCTACCTGAATATGGCGAAGTCAAGCTCAAGTTAAAGTTAGACCGAAGCGGAAAGGTATTGGACGTGAACATTGTGCACTCCTCAAGCGAAAAAAATAGCGCCTATATACGAAAAACCCTCCCAGGTCTAGCTCTACCGTCATTCGGCAATCAGTTTAAAGGCGAATCTTCTTACACTTTTACCATCACATTAAGCAGCAATGATTAAACTATTCTCTCTACTTCTCATCACATTCTCAGCACTCTTCGGGAGCGAAGAGAGCCCCATCTACGTGCAATTGGAAACAGAAGCCAAGCTGCTGCCTATTTACTCTGTGAGCATCGCCGACGACCATAGCGGGTTCTCGCGGGAGTATCTAACGCAGCTGGAACAGGTGCTCGAATTTGATCTATCGCATAATGGAATGACTTACCTTGTCGATGACACCTCTAGAAACAAAGCGTTGGCGGCGGAACTAAGCTTTGACAAGCCGACCGACCTGACACCCTGGTTGAAAGAAAGGGTTTATTTTGTCGTGCAAGCAAGGGTCAAAGAGCGAAAGCTCGGCGCTGCGTTGCATATCGTAAACAATAACAGCAAAAAACTGATCGACGGACTTGCCTTAACAGGAGATTTTTCCAAAGACAGGCGCACAATCCATTCCCTTTCAGATGCAATCCACAAAGCGCTTTTCCAAACCGACGGGATTGCAACGACCCGCATCCTCTACACTGTCAAAACAGGCGGAGATGGCAAGAAAAAGGGTGTTTCTGAGGTTTACGAATCAGACTATGATGGAGGCAATCCACGCCAGATCACTAAAAACGGCTCCTACGCTGTCACGCCATGCTACATTCCTCCCAGAGCAGGAAGAGCTAGCCGCAATTTTCTTTATGTGTCCTACGAGATTGGGCAGCCTAAAATTTACGTAGGCGACCTGGAAACAGGAAAAGCGCAACGATTATCTCTCTTAAAAGGAAATCAATTAATGCCAGCGATTTCTTCGCAGCGCGATAAGATCGCTTTCATTAGCGATGTAACAGGCAATCCAGACCTATTCCTGCAGCAGTTTGATCCTGAAACCGGCCTCATCAATAAACCAAGGCAACTATATGCCACTCACAAAGCCACTCAAGGAACGCCAACATTTAGCCCAGACGGCAGTCAGGTTGCTTTCGTATCAAACAAAGACGGCTCTCCCAAAATCTACGTAATCGACATTCCACCTCCGGACACCCCTCTCAAGGAGATAAAAGCTCGACTGATCACCAAAATTAACAGAGAAAACTCAGCTCCCTGCTGGTCTCCCGACGGAAAAAAGATCGCTTATTGTGCATCCACAAAAGGCGTACGCCAGATCTGGACTTACGATTTTGAAACCAATCGCGAGCATCAGCTCACACAAGGCCCCGGAAACAAAGAAAACCCCTCATTTGCACCAAACAGTTTGCACCTCGTTTTCAACTCAACGGGGACAAGCGGAAGCGATTTATACATCGTCAATTTAAATCAGCCTGAATCTGCAAAAATCAGTTCAGGAAAAGGTGAAAAACACTTCCCATCATGGGAACCAAGGTAAGGAGGAATCATGGTCGCCGCATTATCAGCCCCTCAAAAGGAGCACAAATGCTCATTTGTGGACTCAATCATCTTGAATCCCGATACAACCATGGTGATCGGGAATATTGCAGGAGAGGCACGTTCCATCCACTCAATCGTTTCCACTCTCATCCCTAAATGCAACCGCTTTGGGCGCGGATTTGCTGTCACGCAATTTACCGCGATCCCGAATGCCCTCTTCAACATTAACGAAGTAGGCATGGGTATATTTAAAACCATCACTGAAGGCAAAAAACACCTCCTCGATAACGTCCTGGAACTTACAATGAACGTGGGTCAACTGGGAGAAGATGTCAGCACTATCGCATTGACAATCAGCGAATTCAGGCCGTTAATCACCTGCCTATCCTGGGCTACGCCTCTTTCGATTGCATCTACCGTAATTTCCGTCGTTAACTACGTCATTAATGGACGCAATATTTTCTGGAGCCGGAAAATTATCAAACAACTTAAAGAAGACCCTTTGAAAAAAGTGTATAAAGAACACAGGTATCATCTCGAAAAGCAGTGCGGTGTCGATCCCAAGATTGTAAGAAAGGCAATTAGAAGCGGCAATCAAGAAGCTGCCATTAAGCATATCAAACACAGGATCCGGGCAAAAACAGCTTGCCATAGCTTGAGCATTATCATTGCAACGATCAGCATCGTGACCACGATCATCTTTCTAACCATGACCGCAACTCCTTTATTGTTAGCAGGATCTGCGTTACTTGCCACATTATTTGCTTTAGGGATCGTCAAGAAGTGCGTCGATTATTTCAGCAACCGGCATCTGGAACACTCAATAAATAAAATCGCATTACATACTTGAATTTCGATACACCATCTGTTAGGATCTGGGTTCAAATTATGATGATCTTTTTTAGCAAAGGATTAAAAATGAAAAAATGGCTGCCCATTGTCACTTACACTATGCTGATGACCTTCGTCCTGTTTCTAGGAGGATGCCGAAGAAGCTCCGATGATGTCTGGGAAGATACAAAAACCGCCGGGCGCCACATGAATAGAGGAGCCAAATCCCTCGCAGGCAAACAGGGCGATTCCCGAGCGATCTCTTCAAGAGATCAATTCTCACCTCCTGATCAACTCTATGCAGTGCCTGGAGAGGATTTTGAACCTCTTCCCGACTACCAATATCCCGATGAAGTAGCTATGGCTGACTTTGTCGCTCCGCAGTCCAGAGAAGCTCCAGGCGATCCTGGAAGCTCGATTCCTGGCATTTCCTCCTTCCAGGACCCATCGACGAACCCTCAAATGGCACGCGTGTTCAAAAATGTGCAATTTGAATACAACAGCAACCTGATCAAGGGCGATGATAACTTTACAATCTTGAGGAATATTGCTAATTACATGCGCACCAATCCCAACGCCTATGTATTTGTCGAGGGACATACCGATGAAAGAGGCCCTGAAGCGTACAACCTCTCGCTTGGAGCTAGAAGAGCGAATGCGGTGCGCAACCAACTAGTTTCTGATGGTGTAGATCCTGACCACCTCTTTACGATCTCCTATGGCAAAGAACAACCTCTCATCTACGAACACCACGAAGAAGCTTGGTCTCAAAACAGAAGAGCGGAATTTAAAGTCTACTTACGTTAATGCGGATTTCATTCTATCTCATTCTCTCCCTCCTTCTTGGAGGGAGCTTTACTCTCTCTGCGGCACCTAGATCCAGTTATTACGACCAGGAACAGACCACTTCTATTCGCGAGACCAAAGATAGCGTAGACATGCTGCGCCATCAGCTCAATAACCAAGAAGCGGAAATCCGCACATTTGAACAGAAGCTGGAAAGCCTCGATTCCATTTTGGATAGCTTGAGAGATCAGTTAAGAGAATCAAGCCAAAACCATAAGGAAATGGTCAAAGGCAGCTCTTCAAGTCTCGAAGGAAAGATCGCAACGCTTGAGACGACCGCCAAAACTCTGACACAGGACTTAAAACAGCTCCACAGCCATGCCACCGAGTCTTCACAAGCCCTTACTGCCTTTAAAGATAAGCTTCAAGAACTTGAAAAACGTCAGATTGCTCAAAACAAAAACATCGACAATTTGCAATCTGCTGTTCAGTCTATTTTAGAAGCATTGCAGATCAAATCCGATCCCGCTCCTGTACAGGTGACAACGGGAAGAAGCTATAAAGTGAAAAATGGCGATACACTTGAAAAAATCGCTAAAGCGCATAATACGACTATACAAGCCTTAAAAGGCATCAACGGCATGAATTCAGACAAAATTGTCGTTGGTAAAACCCTTAAAATACCCGATTAAATGGCAGCAAAAGGCGATCGCCCTATAGGCATGTTCGACTCAGGCATCGGAGGCTTGACCGTTCTCAATGCCTTGCAAAAACTTTTGCCGAATGAAAAAGTTGTCTACTTCGGTGACACGGCACGCTTGCCCTATGGCGACAAGAGCGCCGAGACTATCCTCCGCTACTCTATAGAGAACTCAATCTTCCTTATGGAGCATCGGATCAAAGCACTCGTCATTGCTTGCAATACCGCCTCATCTGTCGCAGTAGAAAAGCTCGGACAGCTGTTTAATATACCCGTCATCGGGGTGATCCAACCCGGAGCAGAAAGGGCCGCTCAAGTCACAAAAAATGGACATATCGCCGTTTTAGGCACACGGGCCACCATTCAGTCCGGCGCCTATGAAAAGGAGCTCCTAGCCCTGCTTCCTCAAGGAAAAATCCAATCGATCGCCTGCCCTCTCTTTGTACCTCTCATCGAAGAAGGATTTCACAACCACGCTGCAAGCGAGCTCATCATCGCAGACTATTTAAAGCCCGTGAAAGAAGCTAAAGTAGACACTCTTCTTCTGGGATGCACTCATTATCTTGCTCTTGAGAAAGCAATCCGCAACTACCTCGGCGAAAAGATCGCGATCGTCGATTCCGCCTCCACCTGCGCAGAAAAAATCGAAGAGATCTTGACTCAAGAGCAGATGCGCTCATCCTCCGCCGAAAAAGTTTCCCACCTATTTTACGCCTCAGACAATCCAGAAAAATTCCGCCTTCTTGGCCAAAAATTCATGGAATGCACCATACCTAACGTAAATTTCCCCCAAGCTTTCTCCACCCAACCCACGTAATTATAGGGAGAGCTAGCAAGCCAAAAGCCCAAAGATCGTAAGTAGGTTCAACTGTATGAATGGCAGGTTGAAGCAGAAGCTGCTGCCCGGCTTCGCGATACAAAAGGCCGCTGACTTCGACGACGTGAGAGGGAAGTAAATCTTTCTGGAGATCTTTTAATAGAACTTGATCTAAGCCTTTTTTCCCGAGGCAGCAGGAGCGTACGTCAGGCTGTGAAACGAGGAAGATGCGACCCCCTCCGTCTTGAACGAGAAATCCTTTTACGTAAACCTGAGACCCTTCCTGAATCTTACTAATATCGCCGATCGAAATTTTTTCCATTCATACCTATTGCATAGTAAAGCAGATTGTAGTATACACATTTTTTTGAATTAACCCAATTAATTGCTTTACTCGGAGAAGTCATGTATTTCTATCTACTTGCATTGTTACTAATGCCCCTCGCAACCCTTCTAGGGGTATGCGATGACCGATATGGAGATGGTGCGCAAAACGTACTGCCCTCTTTAAGAGTCGTTTTACCATACGCTTTTGATGACTCAAGCGCAGCTTCCTTGATCTTGCAGGGCGGCGAAAACAATATGCGTGCAAACGCAACGCTTGGCGCGTACTTCACAGACCAGCAAAGAGTGAAAGCTTCTTATGATTTCATGGAAGAGAGACTCGCTTACAGATTCTGCACCGGCAAAACACACAAGTGGATGCAGCAGCATGCGGGCGGTATCAAGTATGATTATCTTTTAGACGATTGCAGTTTTAAAACAATCACCATCGGTGGTTTCTACAGTTATGCACCGAGCAAAAAGTTAAGCTCCAAACAACTCGCTCCAGCTCTATTCCTTGATCGTCACATCTCCGGCTCCAATTACTGGAACGTAGATATCGGCACGACAGCTTCTCTCTGGGAAGGTGGATTCTTAGGTGTTGAAGTGAACTACGCCAGACTGACATACAACAACAAATTCTACGACGATAAAAAACTCAATGGCGTAGGCGCTAAAGTGACCCTCGACCAATACCTATGGAACGACTTCCGCTTCCATGCTGAAGGCGAATGGAGAAGATTCTCACGTTACATCGAAGGCCGCGTGTCCAAAGCATTCTGCTTTGAGTGCGGAACCCTTGACGTTGGCGTATTTGCTTCCCGTCTAGTTGGAGAACATGGCTTGGGAGATAACACACGCTATGGAATCGAACTTGGCTTAGGCGTACAAGGTGCAAGCACAGCAGCTAGTTACTACACTTACGATCCCTGCCGTTGCAGAACAGCATGCGATCTAATTGCCTGGATTGCTGAAGCTGCAGTTGAAATGCCTGCAATCTACGCAATCGCAGAGCAGAGAGTACGCTGCTCAGGGACTCCTGTGGCATTGCAACCAACAGTTGAACTTCCATTGTCCGAAATTCCTCTATTGATTCCTGCTGCTCAGTACTTTACAGGTGATGAGTTATTCTACTCTGTATCGGGAGTTTCCGGCGGTACAGTCGTCATTGACTCAAGCACTGGTGTAGTCTCAGTGAGCGCGCCAACTTCATCAGAAATAACTTTCACCGTACAAGCCACCAACGGCTGCGGTGCTGCACAAGTTGTGTTCGACATAACTGACGCAGGCTAATTGATCACTCTACCGCTGGCCCTCCATCTAATGGAGGGCCTTTTTTTTCCTTTTCGTTTTCTTTGCAAATAATTTTGAAAATATTAGTATGCTTCAAGTTCAAACTATCAATATGGAGCATGCATGTTTCTTAAGACGTTTTTCATCGCTTGTATAGGTATCTCTTCCTTACTTCTAGGAGATGATCCTGCACCGTTTGCGCACACAATCCCTGTCGTTGATTTGGCAGACTTTCATAACCCGGAAACTAAAGACCGCTTTGTGCAAGAAGTGGCAAAAGCCATGCATGAAGTGGGCTTCTTTGGCGTACTACACCCCGAAATTGACAGAGACACATTGAATGCTGCCTATTGCGCGTCCGCTCAATTTTACTCCAGCCCTCAAGAACTGAAAAACACTCTTTGCGATCCTCTTTTGAACGGGCAGAGAGGCTATGTCAAAAGTGAAATCGCTCAAGGCAATACTGTCCTGGATTTTAAAGAATTCTGCCACTTCGGCAAAACAAAGAACCTTTGGCCCACCTGGATGGACATGCAAACTTCCATGGAAAATTTGATGGCTGTTCTCGACAAAAATGCAGAGATCCTGGATCGCGCCTTCGCATTAGCTTTAGGACTTGATGAAGAGTACTTCGTAAGTATGACAAAAGAGGGCGAATGCTTGCTACGCCCCATTCACTACCCCCCAAATCCTGCCCCTGGATATGTTTGGGCAGCAAAACACACTGACATCGACTTCTTCACCATTCTCCCTATGGCGACTGAAGAAGGCTTGCAGGTATTCCATAATGGCGAATGGATCGATGTAAGGGTGCCGGAGAACGCCTTCATCATCAATTGCGGCGATAAACTGCAAAACTTAAGTAACGGTTACTTTAAGAGCAGCGTGCATCAAGTGATGGCAAAACCGAACGTAGAACGCTACTCTATCGTTTACTTCGTCCACCCCAAAGATAATGACGACATGACGCCAATTCCTGAAGCGATCGCGCTCACAGGAGGGGTTCAAGGTTATCCAGAAGCCACCAGTTTGGAACTTCTCGCCTCCCGTCTAAGAGAACTCGGCTTAGCCAGCCCCGACCTACTGCAGTTTGAAAAAGATTCAGGCATCATGGATCGGATCCAAACGCTTGTCGAATCCGGCAATGCAGCAGAACCCGTTGAATTGACCTACTCCATCTGGCAAAAACAAAAGGACGCCTCATGAATCCCATATATTCATCTCCATACGCCCATACTGTTTCCGACTCCAGTGAAGAACGAAAACTGGCTGGAAAACTTAGAAAAGAAACGGCTGAAATTCACCAGATCGCCAATACACACCCATTTGCTCAATCTATCATTAACGGGTGCGTTTCCATATCAGGATACACCCAACATTTGATCGACCTGTTTAATGTATTCCGAAGCCTGGAAGAAAGCATATGGAATAACGCCTCAAGCAATCGCATCGGCCCTCTTCTCATCCCAGAAGTTTTCCGTGCAGAGAAATTATCTCAAGATATTGCTGTCTTAGAAGGGGACCGTGAACAACCTCTTACAGCAGCAAAGAATTATGTCGCACATTTACATACCATTGCACAAACCAAGCCTCATGGTCTCATCGGGCACGCCTACACAAATTACTTAGGCTTGTTTTTCGGCGGACGGCAATTTTCCGATAGCGTAGCCCAACAATTCGGAGATAATGCCGTCTCTTACTACAACTTTGATGAACTGTGTCAGACAAACCAACTTAAATCTCCCATGAGTTATGTGAGAACCTTCCGCGAAATTTTAAGCAGTCTTCCACTCACTGACAATGAAGAGAGAGAGGTGCTTGAGGAAGCCAACACAGCCTTTGGATTTTGGATTGAGATGTTTAATGGGGTTCAAGCACCACTCTTATGAATCCTCTCGATCTCAACACCTTAAATTCAATACTTGTTTAGGGAGTAGACTTAACAGCCTTCTGAACGAGTTCTTGCAGAGCTTTATTTTGTGCTGCGTCCTTCAGCTGACCCGAACTGTTAAACGCATTAAAGACATTGGGTACAGCCAAAGTACCCACCACAACGTTTCCTCCCACTTCCTCAACAATGCTCTTCAGATTCTGGAGGCCGCGCGTTCCACCCTCTTGACCAGGAGATGCGCTTAGAAGCAGGAAGCGCTTGCCTTGGTAAGCCGTCCTGGAAGGTTTACCTTCCTCATCTCTCGACATCCAATCCAACGCATTTTTCAATACAGGAGTGACAGATCCGTTGTATTCCGGTGTGGAAATGAAAATCACATCGCTATTCAACATCATCTTTCTCAAATCTCTCGCCTTTGGCGGCATCCCCAAATTCTTTTCCAGATCCTCATCGAAGAAAGCAATCGGATAGTCTCTCAAATTGATCACTGTTACTTTTGCTCCCATCTCGGTCGCCATCCTCGCTGCATCCGCGACCAGCCGCTGATTCGAAGACCCCATTCTCATGCTTCCTGAAAAAGCCAAAACTTTCGTTTCACCCAGTAAAGAACCAGCCGAAAACAGCATTGAAACAGTTAAAGCCGCATACATCCAAAAATTCATCTGAATCTCCTTATTGAAAATGAGCTAATTCTCTCTTATTTTCGCTTATGAAGCAACAAATCATTAATTAATTGATATTTATTCAATTTTATGATAATTTGTACTAAATTATGAGCATAGAAGTTAAAATTAATTCTGCTTTCGTTGGACTTTATTATTTTAAATCCGCCGAAGCCATCAATAATAAAACCCACACTGTGGAAGATTCCGCATTGGCGTGCTTTATAGAAGCGGGTTTTTGTGATGCAGAGGGACGCTTACTGTTTAAACCGGAAGAAAAACCCAAAAAACTTACAGGCGAAGCAAAATTATCACAGCTTCTTGAACGTGAAATCGTTGTTCGGGGCATTCCTTACAAAATAGGATTTTTCATCGAAACGGTTGCCAATTGCCTCCCAAAATGGAACTTCACCTTCTACCTAAGAGGCAGCTACGCCTCTTATGTGCTGGATCCCTTCTTCTACCTACGGGACTTGATCGATCAATATGAAGTTCTCCATCCGGAAACTAAACAGCTCATGGAAAATGGATGGGATCTTCTTTTAGAAAAAAAAGAACCTTTGCGCGAACCTAACGATGCGGACTTTGCTCTTTTAACAGAGGAACCGCTTACAAAAGACGATCAAATAGAAATAAAGCAATGGCTCGATGATCTATTCCCCTCGTTAAAGGCATTCCCAACAGAAATCAACAGCGTGGTCCAAATTTCAGATCATAACATCATCGGTAAGCACGAAGGAGAGCTAAAGGTCGACCTACTCATTGGAAAACCGGTAACGGCACCCTACCTATTCACTAGAGATAATCGCTACATTCGCCTATCCGACGAATGGATACCGACAGATTTATGCAAAAAGTTTGATCAATCCACTGTCGATTTCTGCTTAGGACTTGTTCGTGCGGAAGAACGACATGGATTGGACTTTAAAGGCCTCTTAGTTGCTGTACAGCATTTAGCCAAAGGGCTGCTATGGACACAGGAAAATCATGACTTTGTCTCTATGATTAGAAGATTTGTCAGAGACCTCCCTGCAAAAGTAATTGCATATGAAATTCAAACACGCATCCACAATGCACGTCTAGACCCACTCACCTTTACTTTAAATTTCTTAAGCTTGCTCGATGATAGCCTTGCCGATAAGCGAGAAGAAATTTGGCGCGAATTATGCCCTTCCATGAAGACCCTTGAAAGCTCTCCACCTCCTTCATTGGAACTTCTACTAAAAAAATGGGTACTTTTTAACAAGCTGCCGTTTATTCATACCGAAGCTAAAGGCCCTTTCGCTGAATGGAGACTTCATTGCGAACTTCTGCAAAAGGCAAACCCCCTGACTCCTCTTTCCGATGTTGCACTCAAAGAGATTCTCTCCATGCTGAAGGAAAACCTTTTATCTAAAGAGGAAACACGACTTCTTTTTGACATGCTTCAGCTCCATTTTCAAATCCATGATATGGATTATCCTCTCTTACTCAATGCCTTGTTGAATCGAGGCCGATTCCATCTAGCGATGCCTTTCTGGCTTGAACTCTACCATAAGGGCAACTGGAGAGAGACGATGAGCAAGCTTGCAAGCCTTACGCAAAAAACCCGAGCCTTGAGAAGCTATCTGTACGATACCTTGGATAGTATCGATGACAAAGAAGCCGTGTTCTTTTCAGCCATGAAATCACAAGTCTTTGAAGTGAACGATGAAACCGCACAATGCTTTAATCGCCATTTTAGCTCCTATCAAGGCAAGCAGATGACTGATTGGCTGGAAAGACTGGAAAAAGCATGCCATCATCATTTCGAATGGATCGCCGATCGTTGGATCGAGGCGTACACAGCAAAGAGCATTGATCTGGAGTCCTTCCGCAATAAATTAGCCTTCTGGTTAACTTCACAACCCAATAAATACGCAAGCCCTCTCTTCATCAAACTGCTAAGGTCCCCATTTAAAGAGCAGCTCTTTGTTGGTAAGGCAAGAATTGCTGCAACAGCGTATTATGCCGAAGCTACCGAAGAAGAAATTCTCCAGGAATTCCTTTCCCGACTTCAGGAAAGCGCTGAAGCTGGCCTTCAATTTTATCAAGCCCATCCCGCGCCCTTGAAACCCCACCTTAATGAAGCTTTAGAAGTAGGCGTCCCAGGAAAAGAAAACCCTCTCGGCTTCTTAACCGGCCTTCAGGAAATCTCCGATAAGCTTTTCCCTCTCACCCTCTTGGCCTTATTCCAGCTGCCTCCAGAGGAACGACTGAAACGAATTAAACAGCTCCCCTCAACTAGATGGCTCGCCATTTCAGAAACAGAAGGACTCCTCGAACATGCGGAACGAAACGAGCTTCTCGTCCATCTTCTACAAAAAGCAAACTCGATTTTCTTCCTATGGAAGCTGCTGCGTCAAGGCGTGGTCGTGCCTGAAGAGTTATCGCGCCGATTAACGGGCGAGTTTGAAGGACTAAAGACCTATCCCATCAGCACGGAAAATGCAAGAAATGAGTTAAAAGGGCTTTTAAACCATCTGCAGATCAACGAGTTTTTCCTTCTAATCAGCAAACTCAAACCCGGCATCGTCCAACCGCAAAACATCGAACAGTTTTTAAAGAAAACTTTCTGGGAAAAAGCCGCCAAAGGAGATGGGAAGGCGATTGCGGCATTTTTGAGAAATGCACAATTTAGAAAAATCGTACCTATCCAGGGAGAGGAACTGGCTCACACGCTTTCATCGATCAGGTTGGATCAAGAAAACGCCCAATATGTACTGGAATGGCTTGAATCCCCTTCAACAAAAAAAGAGCCCAGAGAAATCCTCTACACGATCCAAGAGGCGCTTGCCAATGCTGAATTGAGCGAGGAGCAAAAAGTTCGCTTGGCGCAACCCCTGTTGGCAACAGCTGACTTGCCTCCAGCTTGCCTCCACTTGCTCAAAAGCACCTTATTTGCCTTGCCATTAAAAACCCGTGCAGAACAGCTGCAGGAGCTGTTCAAAGAAGATGGAGAAGCCCTCTTTACGCTATATTCCTCCCTGCATGCGGCAAATCTTCCATTGCCCAGAAGAGTCCCTAGGGCCTTTGTTGCCTATTTCATAGAGCGCATCGACCCAGCACTTTCCCGAGAGTTTTGCTTATCCTTGCTTGCTATGGAGCAAACCACAGAACTCGCTTTACCTCTATTAAGTCTGTTTCTGACAATCCCTGAAATCGAACCTTTCCAGCAATGGCTTTCGCTCTGCTTCCACAAGCTTGATTTGGCAAAACAAAAGACCGTGTTGGAGCGCATAAAAGGACGGGAAAGCGAAACGCTTTGCTTATTCCAAGCTCTGAGAAAAAAAGGGTCAAAACATATCGTAGATGAATTTTTAAACCAATTAGACCCTAAGACCCTAATTTCTCTAAACTTTAAACAGCTTTCTGACCTTTCCATTAGCAACGTTACCCCCTTTCATGCCATTCTGGAAAACAGTGAAGCATTCCCCCGATTTCTGACGGAATTTTTATTGGATTTTGCTGTATCCCATCCCAAAGCACAAGGTGTAAAACCCCTTCTTGAAGCAGCTGTAAATAAGGCTATAGAGTTAGGCTGCACCGAACCGTTGTTGCCGCACAGAGAACTGCTAGTAAAACAGTTGAGTGGCACCTCAGCCCTTGGAGACATCACAAGTTCTGCCGCCATGGCGTGGATCGAGAAGGGGGAAGGCTCTATTGACTGGCTCATGGAGCATCCTGCTGATCAACTAACAGAGACTGACGTGCATCAAGCAATCTTAAGATTAGCAAGAACAGGTGTCGACCTAGTCGCAAATCCACAAGAAAAGGGTCTATTCTTTAAACTTGCCTTACGTGCCGCCTCCTTTCCTCCATCAGCTGACCCCGATTATGCCTCTGAGCTACTGAAAATAGTGACTCAAAAGCTACTAAAGGCTTCCCAAGAAGCTCCTGTAGAATTTTACCAGTGGATATACAAGACTGCATCACAGCAAGAAGTTTCCTTAAAAAACCGAGTGACTTTACTCACTTATATGATTCTCTATGCTTCTGATGACATTGCGGAACGAGCGATGGAACAGATCATTAAGATGCTACCGGATCTGGTTGACTTTCCTATCCAATACATTGAAACCCTTGTTTTAAATTGCGCGCGTTTTCCAAACATTCAACGCGCTCCATTTATGCTATTGCTTGGGGACATTTTAGATAAGGATTCAAAGAGATCCTCTCCCAGACTAGAAATTCTGACAGCCTACCTTCAACTGCTCCTCCATTTAGAATTTCCCAAGGCGCAAGATGAGAGAAAGCAACTTCTCGTCTTAATGATTCAGCAATCTACTCAAGATGAAAAAATTGATCTTGCTCAACCTCTTTATCTGGACGCCTTTTGCCGCATGCTTGCAATGGATGCTTCAGATGAGAATGAATGGCTCGCAAAAATTGTATTACTTTGGATCAAATCGGTCTCAATCAATCGCCATCTTTCTCATATCTCTACCGCTGCCCCTTATTGTTTAGAAATTCTATTACATCACCTCTTCCTTCATGCCACCGAAGCGAATTTTACCCATCTATTGAACTTGATTCAAACCATTCTATTGAAAACAAGAGATCCGAAAGGAGCAACTCTTCAGCATCTTCAAGGCGTTTTCAAGCTCGCAGTTGAAAAAGGAGCCACAAGCCCTTTTTTCGATGGTTCCGATGATCAGTGCTCTCCTCTCTTTATTATGACTGCTAATCTCATCAGTCCAGAAGATGTGTATCAGTTCATGCTGCGTTGCGGATCCTCTATAAAACTTGAAAAAACAAAAAAAATCCCCACGCATAAAAAACTTCCTATTATCGAAAAGGCATTAGACGCCACAATGGCTAGAGATTGTTGCTTGTCCTTGAGCCCATGCGGTAGAATCCTCATTGAAGCCATCCAAGAAAAGTCTTCATGGGACTTCAGATATCGCCTCTTTAGGAAGTTTATCCCTTACCTTGTAAAACATGCACCTAGCCTCGAATTTACCGACGCCTATCTACTTCCTACTCTAAAAGTCTACGAACAGAAGCACCCCATAGCAGAAGTTGAGCAAATTAAGAAACTTCTTAACTCAGAGAAGTTAAAAAAACTGCAAGATCCGCTACAATCCCCTTAAAAGGATTGGTGCCATGTTAAAAAAGCGACGTCTGGGAAACCAAGGGCTTGAAGTTTCTGAAATCGGCTTGGGATGCATGGGCATGAGTTACGCGTATGGCACTCCAAACGATGAAGAATCGATTGCCACAATCCATCGAGCGCTTGAGCTGGGAATGAATTTTTTCGACACAGCGGAAATGTATGGCCCATTCACCAATGAAATCCTTCTTGGAAGGGCCCTAAAGGGCAAACGAAAGCAAGCGGTCATCGCTACAAAATTCGGTTTTAATTTCATAAACGGCAAGGTAGAGGGGTTAAATAGCCGCCCTTCCCACATTCGGGAAGTGGTAGAAGCCTCCTTAAAACGTCTCGATACCGATTACATCGACCTGCTTTATCAGCACCGCGTCGATCCCAATACCCCTATCGAAGAAGTGATTCACGCGATGAGTGAACTGGTAAAAGAGGGCAAAGTACGCTTCCTTGGCCTCTCTGAAGCCGGAGAAGAAACGTTGCGCAGAGCGCACAAAATTCACCCCATTTCCGCCCTCCAAAGCGAATACTCTCTTTGGGAGCGCAACCTGGAGCAGGGCATTCTGCCTCTGTTGGATACTTTAGGCATCGGCCTCGTCCCTTTCTCTCCATTAGGACGAGGGTTTTTAAGCGGAAACGTCACAAGAGCTGAAGAGTATCCACCGACCGATTACAGGCATAACGATCCACGCTTCGAAGGGAAAAACTTCGATGACAACATTCAGATCGTCAAGAAGGTTGCCGCGCTTGCCCACCGTAAACAGGCGACACCCTCTCAAATCGCTACTGCATGGATCCTCCATAAAAACCCCCACTTTGTCCCGATTCCCGGTACAAAGCACAGAAAATACCTTGAAGAAAACGCCGCCTCCGCACAAGTCCAATTAAGTCCCGCTGAGATGATAGAACTGGATAGTACGCTCCCTCAAACGGCGGGACCAAGGTATAAGGGGTTATATATGACATTCATCGACAGGTAGAAATCTAGTCAAATTGTCTAAATTTGACAATTAATCCAATTTGTGGCATTCTTGTTCTAAAAGGAGAAGAAGTGGATAAAACAATTTGGAAACAGCACGAACCAATTATTAAAGCGGTCGTCGAACTATTTCACCCCTTTGTCGAAGCGGCAGTTCACGACTTATCCAAGGGTAAACTGGTGGCTGTATTCAACAACATTTCTCAGAGAAAAATAGGAGAAGCCTCCCCTTTGAAAGAACTTAAGGTTGCGATCCAAGACTTTCCCGATGTGTTTGAACCCTATTACAAAAAGAACTGGAATGGCCGTAACATGAAGTGCACCTCGATCACATTGAGAGATGCAAAAGGCCAACCCATTGGTTTAATTTGCTTCAATGTCGACGTCAGCTTTGCTGAGAGCGCATCTAAAACCTTAGACCTGTTCTTACATGCCAAATCTGATGCCAAAAACCCTGTAGAGAAGTTTGGAGGGCAATGTGAAGAACAAACCACTTTCTTTATTCAGGAGTATTTAAAAGAAAAACACCTCTCAAAAGACCATCTCGACAAGAAACATAAAGAGGATTTAGTTCATCATCTTTACCGAAAGGGCATCTTCAACTTTAAAAATGCAGCGCCCTTTATCGCACAAACTTTAAACATTTCACGAGCTACAGTTTATAATTACATAAAACAAATAGGAGACACTAAATGAGTCCATTACATATCAACACACCATTGCTTCTATCCGAGCCTATGAGCCGGATAACAAAGGGCCGCATTTATCTAAAAATGGAAGCGATGCAACCAAGCGGTTCTTTCAAAAACCGAGGGATCGGCTACCTCTGTTCCCACTATGCCACTACCGAAAAAGTGAAAGCGTTCATTTCCTCTTCAGGAGGCAACGCCGGCATGGCCGTTGCTTACTCGGGAAAATGCCTAAACGTGCCTGTAAAGGTGATTATCCCCAAATCCACGCCTCAGTTCATGGTCGATAAGATCAAACTGGAAGGTGCTGAAGTGATTGTGCATGGAGAAGACTGGAATGCGGCCGATCAGCTGGCCCGAGAATACGCCAAGGAAGAAGGTTGCTTCTACATCTCCCCATTCGACCACCCCTTGATCTGGAAAGGACACGCTTCGATGATCCATGAAATCAAAGAGCAAAACGTCAAGCCCGATGCGATCTGCCTTGCTGTCGGCGGAGGAGGACTGCTTTGCGGGGTCATCCAAGGCCTCCATGAAGCAGGCTGGGGAGACATTCCCGTTTTCACCGCAGAAACCGAAGGGGCCGCATCGTTTGCTCAATCTGTAAAAGCAGGCCATCTGATCACATTGCCTGCCATCACTACGATTGCCACCTCACTCGGCGCTAAAAAAGTCACTGAACAAGCGTTGGAGTGGAGCAAAAACCATCCGATCCACCCTCAAATCGTCAGCGACAAAGAGGCCTTAGAAGCCGTCCTTAAATTTGAAATCGACCATGGACGCCTTGTAGAGCCTGCCTGCGGAGCTGCCCTATCCCTAATCTATTCAGGTAAACTGGACACCACGCGCTACCAAAACATCGTCGTGATCGTATGCGGAGGCACCGTAATCACAAAGGACCTATTGGAGCAATGGAAAACAAAGCTTGGAATGTCTTAAGAAGATTTTTTAGCGATGGAAATGTGAAACTCATGCCCCTGAAGCTTGAGCTTTAAGCCATATTTGGCGCGCAAAGCCTCAAGCTCAGGAGCTCTCACCTGAATTACAGCGTAATAGGCGTTCCAGGTGGGCTTCACGATGACGATATCTTCCAATGTAAAGGAAAACCTTTTACCCACTTCTACCGGAGATACTCCTTCTGCTTCGTAAATGACGCTGATATGCGCTCCGGGAGAGCTCCTCGAACGAAAATAGGGAGGCTCCTCATACCCCTCTTCCTCAAGCCCTAGCATCGGAAAAAGCTCGTGGATGTATGCGTCGTCGACCTTCAGGTAAACATAACCATACCTGTTCTTCATCAACACACCCTCCTGAGGAAAGTGGCTGCGCGCATACTCGACCACCTCGCTCCAGACAGTTGACTTCGCCACCGCCTCTTGAGGCCTCTCCAATACAGCCGTGCCGTAGCCAAAAGAACTCAACAGCGTAAATGCAGCAATTAAAGTCAGAAGAGAGATTAACTTAGCCACTGAAACTCCGAAGCTTTGGGCATTTGATTAAAAGCCTCGATAACCTCACTACTTGGAACCGACAACTTCCTCGTGCGGTGATCGATAAAGCCCCCATCAATCGTCACTAAGGCAGCCTGCACATCCTCATCCTTCATGATCGGATGCTGAATAGTCCATCGGGAAAAATCCTTCCTCGCCTTCACAATTTCCAATCCCACCACAATCCGATCGCCGTGCTTTACCTCTTTTTTAA